>CBDVDJ010000276.1:0-4843 GCA_965372695.1 uncultured bacterium | reverse complement strand
CGCCATCCCAGGACGCGGCGTTGATAGCGTTGCCGAGCGTCAGAAAGTCACCGTCGTTCGCAAAAGACTCGGTATGCCGGCCTTGCGAAACCTGGCCGGCTTCGCTCGTGTACGTGCCGCCCAACGGCGCTCCGGCCTGAGCGGACACCGCGAGAAGACAGGCAACTGCAACAAAAGCAAAAAAACTCATAGCTGTTTTCATAGATTTCCTCCTTAACCATCTAGTGTGCAGGGTCATCAGTGCCTGTCTCGCCTACTCGTAGTAGGACTTGATCTCGCCCCATGTCGCCTCTTTGACGGGGACGGTGCAGCCGGTAATGATCAGCGTGATCTCATCGACTTCGCCCCAGGATCCCAAAGTACGCGTCGGGTCACAAGTGATCGGGACCAGGAACGCCGGATAATCCAGTGGAAGTGCCGCCGAATTGGTGCTACCCAGCTCTTCCTGGTTCAAGATCGAAATCGTGACGCACGACTCGTCAAAACCCTGGAACATTGCCTGGATCGACACGCTCGAAATGCTCTGCACAATCTGATGGTTTGAGTACTGGAAGGATTTGATCTCCTGGTAGGCGTGGAGATTCGCGTTGTACGCCGGCTCGCTCCCGTCGCCCCAGGGGCCGTTACCATCGAGGATCAGATCACCGCTCGTATAGACGACCTTCCACTCGCGGAATCCGTTCCCGTTGCCATCCACGGTGTCCGTGATCAATACAGGAGGACCCGCGATACGGGTACAGAACAGTTGCCACTGGGTGCCGAGCGTTCCGCCGTCCCAGGATAGCTTGTTCGTCGTATTGCCCATCTGGAGCCGACCGTCGGGCACGTCCCATGACTCCGAGTAGCGGCCGAGCAATACCTGGCCGCCGAGATCGGTTGACATGTAGTTTCCGTCGATAGGTGGGCCTGCAAAAACCAGCATTGGCGCTGTAAGCAGAATCGCAAAGATAATCACGAGAGCAGTTTTCATGTAGATTCTCCCTCCCTGCCGGTTACATCGGCGTATGAAAAATACTGTAGACAGAATAATAAGTACGTGCGGAACGAAACCTCAGAATCGGGCCATCCTCGGTTTCAGAACAGAATTCGGGGAACGGCAGGCCGTCATATTTCACTTGCCACACGAGTGAGCGACGGTTCAAAACTGGAGCCTCCCCCGACGTCCGACTGGGTGAACCAAGCATGGCAAGACATCGGCGGGATTGTAACGTATATTATCTAAACGGTCAACATTTCATTTGACTGAGTAAAGTTTTAGAACGATTCTAACAATATGACGCATGACCCATCAGAGTTGCTCCGGCACCGTGGCGTCCGGCTATCAGCCCACAGGCTGGCCGTGGCGCGCTTTGTCCTGTACACACAGGCACACCCTTCAGCGGAAAAAGTCTGGAATACCGTACGGAAGGGCTTCCCGGTGATCTCTCGAGCGACCGTGTACAACACGCTGAACCTCTTCGTGGACAAAGGCTTGCTCAAGCGTCTTCTCGTCGGCGAGGGGAGAGTCGTATATGACCCGGATCTATCTCCGCATCACCACCTCGTTGATGAGGACACGGGTCTCGTTCACGACATCCCCTGGGAGGCGCTCGAAATCCCATGCATCGAGTCTGTGGAGGGGTTTGAGGTGACGAATTGCCAGGTCGTCATGCACGGCCGAAAAAAAAAGTCACCGCGTAGAGTCCGCAAACAGGATTGATGTCGCCAATCTCACACCGCCCCGTCTACTTACACCTGTTTCCTTCGGAGGCCACCGTGAGCATAGTTCCGGTGTCTCAGGTCGCGGCTTTGCTGAATCGGGTCTCCCTAGAATGGACGCTGACAGCGGAAAGCCGTTTACGTAAGCAATAGCCTGCAGATAGTTCGCCACGCGCGATCGATACGTCGTTCGAGTTCGGAGTCTTTGCTATCACCAAGCGTGCGTTCGAACGCGAAGGTCAGCAATGTGCCTTGAACAAGAACCGCGAAGTCCCGGGCTTCAAGGCCACTCGGCAAACCAGAGAGCGCCTCGAGTTCCTGCAGGCATCGCGCCACGAAAGCGACATTGCGTTCGCGCCAGGACTTGAGCTTTTGAGTGCCGGCGTCTCCTGCAGCCTGTGATAGTTGCTCAGAAAACATCAACCTGCCCATGGACGCATGTCTACCCAGCAGGAACGCGCGCTTGCGAAAGAACTTCTCCAGGCGCAACAGCGGCTCTTCATCGTCGGGATATGCATCGGCGAACATGGTTTCTTCAAGAAGGTCCATCGCGGCGAGTACGATTTCTTCCTTGTTCCTGAAGTGCCGAAAAATAGTGCCGTCCGTGATGCCAACTTTTTCGGCTATCGCCCTGGTGGTACAACCGCGCAAGCCGACTTCAGCGATCAACTCCAGCGCCGCCTGGGCTATTTGCGGAACGCGTTCTTTACGGTGTTCGTACTGCTGAACCATCCTGGCCAGATCACTTTCGTTCTGGTTGCTCCAACTTTGCTCGCAGCATGGCCGTTCATTGATGCGAACTACCGGCGTGAGCCTCTTCCTCGCCCGTTGCCTCGCCCGTTGCCTCGCCCGTTACCTCCACCACAGGGTTGACTCCCTGTAATGAGAATAGCGTCTATTTCATCAGCAGTGAGGAATTGGGCTGCATATTCGGTGTCCACTGCCGCCAACTGCCCGGTGAACGCCACCAGGTGATTGTTGGAGCCGCACTCCAGCTTATCATAAGTTTCTATCACTTCCGGGATATCGGTATGACCGCGCATCTCTCGAATATCAAAAATGTCCAGATCTTCGATTGTCGCGCCGACCAGGAGAGCCTGCACTTCGCTCTGCATACCCTGGGCAACCAGGGTATCATAGAGACCTGCAAGGACCTCGTCGGTAAAGACACCTACACTATTATCTACTATCGGATCTGGAATCTCGAAGGCGGTGAGCAGCATCCCCACCTTATCCATGTGATTTTGTTCGGAATTGCTGATGTTCTGAAAAATATCCATCTGCCACTTGTCGTACAGGGTCAAGTATACGTCGCGTGCCAGCTTCTCTTCCTCGCGAAGTTGCACGAGATCGGCTTCCAGTTCTGCGCTCTGTTCACCTGGCGTGATGGAGTTGTTCATGACGGTGGTACCGGTCGCGCTCGTTGAATCATCGGAACATCCGAAACTGAAGAGCAACGCGGACAAGAGTACGAGAAGTTTTACAGGGAGATGCTGAATCTGACTTGTTCTTTTCATGATGTTCTCCAGTCGGGCCGGGGTGATTGGTTTGTTGACTCAATATAGAAGATTCCCCGATAAGAAGCAAGCACTTACTTGCATTAAATCCATAATACCCTGTCCCTGCCAGTCCATCTTATCTCATAGTTGTAGTTACACTTACAGTGCTCGGCCTGCCAGCCTGCGGGAATATGTCGAGTACTACGGGGAGCATCGAGCTCATCTCGCCCTCACCGAGCTTTTCGAGGATCTTGTAGTGGGATATCGTCTGGCCTGTCATTTTACCCTCCAGCAGGATAGCAGTGTGGTGGGCAAGACAAAAGGTGCGGATCTCGACAGTGGTCCCATTATCGCCGGGTGCCAACCAGCTGTACAGGATCATCTCCTTGAGCACCAGGCAGATGCAGATGTTTCAAGGTTCCGGGGAATCGAATCGGTTGCTCTCGAACGGAGAATTCCGAAGAGGGTTACAAACGGAGTTGGCTCCCGGGCAGGACTCGAACCCCTCGTAGAACACAAGACGCCGCCGGTTACCCGGCGGCGCTTTCTCGATTGCTACTCGCGAACGAGATAAACGAATCGCTACGAGATAATCCCGTGTTTCCTGCCGACCTTGGTGAACGCCTCTACGGCGCGGTCGAGGTGTTCCTTTGTGTGTGCCGCCGACACCTGCACGCGGATGCGCGCCTGCCCTTTGGGTACGACGGGGAAGCTGAAGCCGATCACATAGATTCCCTCTGCGAGCATGTCGCGGGCGACGTCCTGGGCGAGCCTGGCGTCGCCGAGCATGATGGGCACAATGGGCGTCGAGCCTTTCTTGATGTCGAAGCCTTTCGACGTGATCGCCTCACGGAAAAACCGCGTGTTCTCCTCGAGGCGGTCGCGCAGCTCGGTGGTCTCGTCGAGGTGCTGGAACGCGGCCATCGACGCGGCGACGATGGGCGGCGCCAGCGAGTTGGAAAAGAGGTAGGGCCGCGACCGCTGCCGCAGCATTTCGACGATCTCCCTGCGGCCGGTGGTAAAACCGCCGGAAGCGCCACCCATGGCCTTGCCGAGCGTCGAGGTGATCACGTCGACGCGGTCTAGCACGCCGTGGAACTCGGGCGTCCCGCGCCCGGTCTTGCCGATAAAGCCGGTGGCGTGCGAGTCGTCCACCATCACGACGGCGTTGTACTTGTCGGCGAGGTCACAGATCTGGTCGAGCTTGGCGATGTACCCGTCCATGCTGAACACGCCGTCGGTGGCGATCATCCGCACGCGGTGGCCGCTGCACTCTTTCAGTATTGACTCGAGCTCGTCCATGTCGCTGTTCGCATAACGTTTGCGGTCGGCCTTGCACAGGCGGATGCCGTCGATGATGCTCGCGTGGTTGAGCGCGTCGCTGATAATGACGTCTTCTTTGGTGAGCAGGGTCTCGAACAACCCTCCGTTGGCGTCGAAGCACGAACTGTAGAGGATCGTGTCGTCGGTGCCGAAGAAGGCCGATATCGTCTTTTCGAGCTTTTTGTGGAGGTCCTGCGTGCCGCAGATGAAGCGCACCGACGACATGCCGTAGCCGTACTCTTCGAGTGCCTTCCGCGCGGCGTCCATGACCCAGTCGCTCGACGACAGGCCGAGATAGTTGTTCGCGCAGAAGTTGATGACCT
>CBDVDJ010000275.1:0-4855 GCA_965372695.1 uncultured bacterium | reverse complement strand
CCTGCTGTCCGGCGACAGGGAGGCGGAATGGATGCAGAATGTCGCCGCCGAGATGAACGTGTCGGAAACGGCATTCGTCCGCCGCCGCGCCGACGGCTCTTTCGAACTGAGGTGGTTTACACCCCTGTGCGAGGTGGATCTGTGTGGTCACGCCACCCTGGCCGCCGCGCACGTGCTCTGGGAATCCGGTCTCCTCGACTCCGGTGAGACGGCGCAGTTCACCACGCGTAGCGGGCCGCTCAACGCCGTCCGCCTGGACGACTGGATCCGGCTCGATTTCCCGGCGGTAGCCGCCGAGCCCGTCAAATCGGCCAAAGCTCTAGAACGTGCCCTCGGGGTCGAGGCCGTCGCCGTGCTCAAACACCAGTTCGGAACACTCGTCGAAACGGGTACGGCCGATATGGTGCGGGGCGCCGCCCCGAAGTTTCCCGCCCTGGCCAAAGTCTCCGGCGACATGCACATCGTCACCGCGGCGAGCGACGTACCCGAATATGACTTTGTCTCCCGTGTCTTCTGCCCGCGCCTCGGCATCGATGAGGACCCCGTCACCGGTTCGGCGCACTGTTGTCTCGGCCCCTACTGGAAGTCGAAAACCGGCAAAGACGATTTCACCGCGCTGCAGGTGTCGAGTCGCGGGGGTGTGGTCGTGGTCCGCGTCCGGGGAGAACGCGTCGAACTGGAAGGGCAAGCCGTTACCGTTATTCGCGGAGAACTCGTCGACTGAGAAAAACGACTCCGGCCAGCCGGGTCCCTCCTCGAAACCCGGTGAACGAAGTCGTCTCTCAGCCAGTGTCTTTTTTTACCACCGGCGGCTGGCCGTAACGTCGAAATCGCCGTCACCATCGATGTCTCCGACGTCCAGCCTTTGCCGCCGGCAGATTTCAAGCAGTGCCGGGTCCGTCCGGACGAACTGAACGGTTCGCCCGTCTTTTCCCACCACTCGCCTTGCCCTCGCGCAATCAACCGATCAAGACCATCGCTGACTCGAACTTGCCCCGATTCCGTTGCGAACATATGCCTGCCATGCCGGGAGCAACGCGCGCCCGTATGGCCACGGTTCGTTGACATTCGAAGCAAAAAGCCTCGAACCGTCGAGTCGACCAGATTCTGTCAGGGGGTAATTGGGTGAGAGTGATTCTGTTTCGTTTGACCGAACGTAGATAAAGAATACTTTCCG
Organism: uncultured bacterium; assembly: GCA_965372695.1. GTDB lineage: Bacteria > Krumholzibacteriota > Krumholzibacteriia > WVZY01 > JAKEHA01 > CBDUWU01. Next base: position 3,678 of record CBDVDJ010000275.1, on the reverse strand, counting down.
GCGTGGCCAGTCAAGTCGAAAAAGGACAAATGCCGCTCTTTATGGCCGCGACCGGTCGCCTGGTTGCGCGAATGGTAACAGGAGTGGGTAGTCAATGAGAGTGGACCGGGTAGAAGAATGCCGCGAGGGAGGATGACCGGTTCCCGGTCTTCCGCCCCCGCGGACTGAACGCAAGATGTCGCCCCCGTGGCCGGCGCCCGCTTTAACGGGCATAGGCGGCCTTGATGCCGCCCCAGGTGCTCTCGGCCACCGGAGTCGTGTCGAGGATGTATTCGATCTCGCCGACGGCCCCGCTGCTGGACAGCTCGATTTCCATCCGGTGGACGCCGGTGTGCCCGCCGCCGTCCAGGGTCTGGATCGAGTTGTTGCCGAGGGACTGGGCGGGTATCGTCGCCAGGATGCCGCTCGAATTGTACAGGCGGATCGTCGCCGCCTCGTCGCCGTCGATGTCTACCAGTACGACACTCATGACGGCGACCGCCTGTTCGAAATTGAACACGATCACGCCGCCACCGGCTTCGTCGTCGGGGTCGTCGACCAGTCCGTCGCTGTTCGCGTCGACGACGTCTTCGGCGATGATCAGGAGGTTGCCGTAGGTAATGTCGTTCTCACCGGGCATTCCGCTCGTGCCGCCGACGCCGACACCCGGGCCTCCGAAGTCGATGTTGGGCGTGCCGAGGTCGGCATCGCCGCCGGTCGGGTTTTGCGAGTCAAAAACAATGGCGCTGTTCGGCCCTCCTCCGTTGTTGATGCAGCTGATGGTGAATTCGGTAAAGGGCGCCGCGGGAACGGGGTCGCCGCCGGCGGCCCCTCCGACAATGGACCCTGCGGGAATTCCGTTGAAGTCGATGACCGTGGCTCCGGCCGGATAGGACAATACAAGGACAATTGCTGCCGCGACAAATGCGGCGGCGCGGGTATTCGTACGGTGCCGATTCATGGTGTTACTCCTGGGGTACGAATATTGGAATGCCGGCCTTGCGGCGGCATCGGTGCTTTCAATTTAGGAACACGTTAATTTTATCAGTTCGCAAGCGTCCTTTTCAAGGACCGTGACGCCGGACACGAACGGTCTGTTGCACGTCGTTCCCCGTAGGGGCGCGCCGTTGACAATCGTGGCACAGAATAGAGCGCCGTTTTTGCCGCTTTTTCGGTTGTTGACCACCCGGTGGATCTCTTTTACTGTGAAAGCGGCATTATCGGGGACATCCGGGTTTCGGGAGTTCGTTCAACGCCCAACTGGGAGTCGATTCATGAAAAGCCTGTGGGACGAGAAGGAGTTTACGAGTTGCGGAGAGCACCCGCTCGACCAGCGCGTGTACACCACCCGCCTTGTCGGCCGTGAAACCGACCTGGTCATTCACGGCGGCGGAAACACTTCGGTCAAAACCGACGTCAAGAACGCATTTGGCGACACGGAAGAGACTCTCTATGTGACCGGTAGCGGAGTCGGGCTGGACCGGATCGACCGTACTGGTTTTTGTCCCGTGCGGTTGGACGTCCTGCGGCGAATGGCCGAAATGGAAGAGATGACCGATGCCGGGATGGTCCGTCTTATGAGGTCGGCGAAGCTCGATTCCACCGCTCCCGATCCCTCCGTCGAAGCCGTCCTGCACGCGATCATTCCGTTCAAGTACGTGGACCACACGCACGCCGACGCCGTTGTTACCGTAACCAATACCGACAAGGGCATGGAGCGCGTCGGCCAGATCTACGGGGACCGGATGTTCATCGTGCCGTACGTCATGCCGGGATTTCAGCTCGCCCGGGAAATCTATCAGATGACCCGTGACATCAACTGGGAACAGGTGGAGGGGATGATTCTCCTCAATCACGGCGTGTTCACATTCGGAAACGACGCCACCACCTCCTACATGCGCATGATCCAGATCGTGACCGTGGCCGAGGACTATCTCGAAAAGAGGGCGTCTGTCGAGACGCCCGACAACGTTACGCCAGGAGAGGACCTGGTCGACCTGGCCGCGCTGAGACGTGCGGTCTCTGAGGAGAGGGAAGGCGCTGTTATCGCCCGCATGGATGCCGGTCCCACCGCCGTTCATTTTGCCAGCATGCTCAACGTCGAGGAGCTGGCGAGCAGAGGGCCGCTGACACCCGACCACGTTACGTGGACCAAGCGGATTCCCATGATCTTTGATTCCGGGGCGGCGGAGTCCGTGTCCCGGTTCGTGGGAGAATACCGTGAGTACTTCGACCGCAACACCGACGGCACCCTCACGTGTCTCGACCCGGCGCCTCGTTGGGCGGTGTGGCCGGACCACGGGATCGTTTCTTTTGGACGGTCGTGGCGGGAGACGACGATCGTGTCGGACATCGTGTCCCACACCGTCCGTGCGATCCAGCGGGGGGAAGGGATGGGAGGCTGGCGGCCGCTCCAGGAGGAAGACATTTTTGACGTCGAATACTGGGAGCTCCAGCAGGCGAAGCTCTCCCGCCTCGGAGCGACTCTGGAATTCGGCGGCAAAGTCGCCGTGGTCACGGGTGGCGCCAGCGGAATCGGCCGCGCGTGCGTCGAAGTGTTCAATGAAAAAGGCGCCGCGGTGCTTGCGCTCGACATCGACCCGACTGTGACCGAGATGTTCGACACCGACGATGTCTGGGGGCTGGAGTGTGACATCACGGACCCCGATGCGGTGACTCGATCCATCGAGTCCGCCGTGCGTCACTTCGGAGGTTTCGATATACTGGTCAGCAACGCGGGTATATTCACGGCCAGCGAGACCATCTCGGAAATGAGCGCAGACAACTGGTCGCAGAGCATCGATGTCAACCTCACCGGGCACCGTCACGTCCTGCAAGCGTGCATTCCTTTCCTCGAACTCGGCGTCGATCCCGCGGTCGTCGTCATCGGTTCGAAGAACGTCCCCGCGCCGGGGAAGGGCGCTGCGGCATATTCCGTGGCCAAGGCCGGACTCACTCAGCTCGCCCGTGTCGCGGCGCTTGAACTCGGGCCCAGGGGTGTGCGGGTCAATACGATCCATCCCGACCACATATTCGATACCGGCATCTGGACGGAAGAGGTGCTGGAAGGGCGGGCGAAGCACTACGGCATGACCGTCGAGGACTACAAGACCCGCAACCTCCTCGGGGTGGAAATCGTCTCTCGCGACGTCGCCGAACTGGCCTGCGCCCTCGCCGGAGGGGCCTTTTCGAAGACTACCGGCGCGCAGGTGCCGATCGACGGCGGCAACGACCGGGTCATCTGAGCGGTCTTTCGGCCCCGACTCCGCTTTTTCTCCCTATCGAGGTTCAAATATACGCTATAATCGCGGGCGACGACGATATGTCGGCAGAAAGGGAGTGACAAATGCCTGCCAAAATCCAGAAAGTCGATTATTTCTACATGACCGTCCCCGACAAGCCCGGGGCTGCGTGTCATGTGTTGTTCCAGCTGGCCGCCGCCGACGTCAACCTGCTCGCGTTCAGCGCGGTGCCGATCGGACCGGAGAATACCCAGCTGGTGTTGTTTCCCAAAAGCAAAGAGTCCCTGGCGCGCGGCGCCGAAAAAGCGGGGTTCGTGTTGAGCGGGCCCAGCAGGGCGTTTCTTATCCAGGGTGACGATCAACTCGGCGCGCTGGTCACAATACACGAAAAACTCAGCGAGTCCGGAATCAATGTTTACGCCTCGACCGGAGTCGCGGATGGCAAGGGCGGATTCGG
>CBDVDJ010000274.1:0-4865 GCA_965372695.1 uncultured bacterium | reverse complement strand
AGCTGGCAGATCGTGTTGTGAGCGTAAAGATCGAGTTTCTGTACGACCTCGCCCTGCACGTTGACTTCGCCGGTCGATCCGAGAATATCAGCGAGCCCCGCACGCGTCGTCCGGCTGGCAATCAGTTTGCCGGCGAGGGCAATATCCTGGAGCAGCGACGTCAAGCTCCCGGAAGCATCGGGAAATCCGGCCTGCTTCAGGAGTATATGCCTCTCGATTGTCAGCACACCCGGTCTGTCGGTCATCTGCGTCGTCATGACGTTCTCCAATTCGCGATAGTCATTATTCTATCAGGTAACCCCGTAAACCTGCATTTTATCACGCCGAACTCCGGGTCTACCAGTACCAATCGAGCTGAAGCGTGACATTCACCAGACTGGCGGTATCGATCAGTTCCCCGCCAAGTCCCAGGTACACGACTTCCAGTTGAGGTCCCAGCGCAAACTTGTCTCCAAGGCGCCACTCGTATCCTCCCGCCGCGAGCAATGTCCACCCGCCGTCGGTCTTGCTTACATCGACGGGTACTCCGAGCACCACGCCCTCGATTTCGTACTTCGAACTGCCGAACCCGAAACCGCCGCGAATGTAAGCCCCGCCATCGCCGGGATACCAGGTAAGCGCGGCCGTCAACGCAGTGAAGGTCAACGTCGCGTTGTTTTCGCTTCTCACCCACGCGGAGGTCTCGAGGCCGAGCAGCACCCTCTCTGTGAGCGCGCCCCCCAGGCGGAAATTACCCACCCCGCCGCCGGAATCATCGGTGCTGCCGTCGAGCGCCGACCCCGTCGTGTAGTTGGCCGTACCGAAACCCAGCCCGAACCCAATAAAAAAGCCGCTCCTGTCGTGCGGCTTGCCCCCCAACGCCGGTGTCGAAACCAGCATTACCCCTGTCATCGCCAGCAGAATCGCTGTCAACCTGGACAGCTTCATCGCGTACCTCCTCGAATCCCGGGTGAACAGACTTCCCTGTTTCCGGGTTCGAAGCTAGCGCGAATCAAGAAATTGCTCAACGATAAATACCGACCCTCACGGGGACGATCTGGGTGGCATTGTCGCCCGTGAAGCCGACGAACCAGACCGCTTCGACGAAGACGTTCATCGTATATCCCGCGCGGAAATCGACGCCGGCACCGAGGGCGGTGGCGAACCCCGACTCCGACCCGCCCCCCAGAGTTCCGCCGGTGTAGGTGATGTCTCCGTTACGGAGCCACATCCACCCGACCCCACCGACGAGATACGGCTTCGCGGAGACATTCCGGGTCAGCCCGACGACAGCGAGCGCCATGGCAGTCTGGATCCTGGCGGGATTCGAGTCGACTGTGCTGCTCGTATCGAACGACGGATCCTGCGACGCGACAAAATCGGTCACCGCCTGCTCGTCGGCAAAGATCGAGTTGAAGTCATACGCACCGTACACACGTATCCCGTGAGAAAACGTCGAACCGAGGCCCGCTTCCAGATTGAGTCCGGTGGTGTAGAGGTCTTGCAGTTGTTCGGGACCCGCGGGAATGCAGGAGCCGCCGGCGATTCTCCACGTAAACGCGCGATCGCCGGCGGCTCTCACAAGGCCGGTGGCGGATACCACAAGAACGGCGGCGATGAGCGCCGCGCGGCCCGCTTTGTTCATGTCGACTCCATTACAAGCCCACCGCGATGCCGAGGACGATCGACCCGATCTGGATGCTGCTGCCCTCGACCTCGGGGTCGTTGCTGTCTCGAAGCAGGTTTCCCGGCGCGAATGAATCGCCCAGGCCGTAGTAGTAGTTGAACTCCGAATAAGCGGTCCAGCGCTCGTTGATGCCGTACTGCATGCCGAAGGCACCCGTGACCAGGCCGCCGCTCGCGTCGTCCATTGAATTGCTTATAATCACCTGACCGTCTTCCGTAACGGTCAAATTGTCCGCGCTCGCCTGGTACGCCCCGCCGCCGATTTCGATGTACGGCGCCATGCGGCTGTTGGGTAATGGATTCACCTTGACCGACACACCGTACATGACCACCTTGATACCTCCGCCGTCGATGGTGGTCACGCCGGGAACTCCGATCTTCTCCTTCGCCGGGATACCGCTCATCCCCCACGAGCTGTACGTCAACCAGCCCTTGACCTCGAGGTACGGGATGACCGCGTACCCGAACGCGATGGTGACGGGAAAAGAGGCGTTCCAGAGATCGTTGAAATCATCGGGTCCGAGCGGCATGCCGATACCAAGCTCGAAGGAAAGCGCGAACTTGAGCGGGGACCGCAGCCAGAGCTCTTCTTCGTCCTGGGCGAATACACTATTGACGGCCGGCAGTAGCAGCAGTAATGCGATTACGGGAATCAGGATGCGTCTCATTACGAACTCCTCGATCGTTCGACGTGTCGGGACCGGGAACCGGGCGGACGGCCGCTCGTCACATGTTGTTATGGTCGAGTCAGGGGATACCTTCGAAGCGGGGTCTCCGTTTCAACGCGCATGATACCCCAAAAGCGCCGGTGATGCAAGTCGCCGTAATCGCTTTTATGACAGGCCGATATAATCGCACAAAGACGGTGCGCATTAACCCTTGATCACTCCGAGCGGCCGCAGCTTCGCGACCTTGACGAGCAGTCCGGCGCCACTCATCACCTCGACGACTTCGGAGACATCCTTGTACGCCTCGGGCATTTCTTCGGCCAGGGTACGTGCGTTGCGGGCCACCACCGTGATACCGCGCCGGCCGAGCTCGTCGGCTATCGACCGGCCGCGCCCCTCACGCACCGCCGCCTTGCGGCTGAGCCGGCGGCCGGCACCGTGGCACGAACTGTGGAACGGATGTTCGCCGCCGGCGTCGGCGCCGACACAGAGATAGGAGCAGGTGCCCATGTCCCCCGGAATCAGCACCGGTTGCCCCACGTCCCGGTAACGGGGCGGGATACGGTCATCGCCCGGCGGCAAGGCGCGCGTGGCGCCCTTGCGATGGACGCAGACTTTCCTGCGCTCTCCGTCCACATCGTGCGTCTCTATTTTGGCGATGTTGTGTGAGATATCATACAGGAGCCGAAAACCCATACCTTCGGGCGAACTGCCCATCGCCCTGGCGATGGCCCGCTGACCGAGCGCCATCAGCGTCTGGCGGTTCGCCCACGCGTAGTTGGCCGCCGCCGCCATGGCGGAGAGATAGTCGCGGCCGATCGCCGACTTCAGCGGCGCCGCGGCCAGCTGCCGGTCGGGCAGAGTGTATGGAAACTCGTGCGAGTGCTTCGCCATCGTGCGCAGAAAGTCGGTGCAGACCTGGTGCCCGAATCCCCTCGATCCCGTATGGATCAGAACGGTGACGTCTCCCTCCTCGAGCCCGCACGCCCCGGCCGCCGTCCGCGAAAAGACCTCCTCGACGAAACCGACTTCGACAAAGTGATTGCCGGAACCGAGCGATCCGAGCTGGCGGCGGCCCCGCTCGATGGCGCGGTCGCTCACGGCCCCGGGGTCGGCATCCTCCAGGCACCCCTTATCTTCGGTGTGTTCGAGGTCCTGACCGCGGCCGAAACCGCGCTCCACGGCGAAACGTGCCCCCCCGGCGAGCACCTGCCGGAGCTCGCCCGCGCTCAGGTGCCCCATCCCCGATTCGTGCGGGTTCGCACCGCAGGGGACGGTCTTGAACAGGTACTTCACGACCTTGTCGATACGGGGTTCGATATCTTTGCGCTTGAGGTCGACGGTCAGCATGCGGACACCGCAGTTGATGTCGTAGCCGACGCCGCCGGGAGAAACGACTCCCTCGTCGTTGAACTCCGTCGCCGCCACACCGCCGATCGGAAAGCCGTATCCCATGTGGGCATCGGGCATCGCCCACGAATAGCCGACGATGCCCGGCAGGTGTGCTACGTTGGCGACCTGCCGGGCGACGATGTCGCCCCGGATCGATTCCATGAGGTGCTCGCTGGCGAATATCCGTCCGGGAACGCGCATGCCGCCCTCGCGGGGAATCTCCCAGACGTATTCGTTGACCCTTCTGATTTCCATTTGTCCACCGTGATTCAGCCGTTGAGCTTGTGCCAGAGGCGCGACCACGGCCGGCGCTTTCGTTTCAGTTCCCGGCGCAGACCGTCCATCGCCGCCCTGGTTGTATTATAGCCCAGCTCCATCATCCTGTCCGAGCTGTTGAAATCGAACGAACTGAAACCATCGAGGTTCGGGTGAATGAGATAGTCGGCCAGGACGACAGACTTCCGGTAGTTTTTCCGCGCCATGAGTCCCGTGATCTGCATGACGATGTGAAGAATATGGTGGGGCCGGCGGTAGGAAGGATCGTGCGGTCCGAGGTGTGACGCGATGCAGAAGTCGCACCCCATGCCTCGAAGGGTCTCCACCGGCAGATACTCGGAGAGCCCGCCGTCGACGCAGTACTCGCCGTCGATCATCACGGGCAGATAAATCTGGGGAATACTGCAGCTGGCGCGGACGGCGAGCGCCACCGGGCCGCTGCTGAATACTTTCTTTTCGCCGCTGACGAGGTTGGACGCGACCACCTTCATGGGGATCTTCAGATCGGCGAACGTAATGTCGCCGATCATTTCCGTGACGAATTGTTCGATGGCTTCGCTGGAAACAAAACCGAGGCGGCTCAAGCGGATGCTGACGAGTTTGCGCCAGCTCATCGTCGTGGCCGTCGCCTCCAGAGTGGACATCGGCATTCCCGACGCGAACATGGCGCCGACGATACTGCCACCGCTCGTACCCGCCACGTAGTCGATGGGAATACCCCCCTCGACCAGCGCCTTGAGCACACCAACGTGGGCGACGGACTTCGCCGTCCCGCCGCTGAACGCAACTCCGACTTTGAAATCACTCATGTTGTGCCTCTGAAATTGTTTCTGGCCCGGGGTGTGCAATACCCGGGTCATGGAA
>CBDVDJ010000273.1:0-4898 GCA_965372695.1 uncultured bacterium | reverse complement strand
CGTTGGTGATGTTGACGTGGACCTTTATTTTGTCCCTGAGCCAGTCGTCGCCGTAGCGCTGCCGGCCCGCCTGGAGGGTGGGGGAGGCCGCCACCGCATCCCGCAGTTTGCCTTGCATTTCTTCGATGTGCTTCTCCCACTCCTCGTATCCCTTCGGCAGGTTCGCTTTGTGCCCGAGGGGGTTTTCGAGAAGGGTGAGCCAGAGCCTGCCGTGGTTGGCCTCGTAGTAGATCTGGTCCAGGTTGATAATGTAAACGGGGATTTTCCGCGTGGCTTCGTATTCGAGCACCCTTTCGGTCATTGCGGCGAGGTACGCTTCCACCGTCTGCGCGAAGCCGATCTTGTCGGGATCGCCCTGGGTGTTCTGGCCCCGATAGTCGTGTATCCACAGGACGTGGTAGTCGCGGGCCGCGTGGATCATGCGGCGCAGTTCCGGCTGGAACAGTTCGTTGATGACGTAGTGGACGTCATTCGCGTCGGTGAATTTCTGCTCGACGGCCACCTCGATGATCGCGTTGAGTTCCTTCTGCGTGTCGGCCTCTTCCGGCTTGATGACGTAGTGGAGCGGGATCCACACCAGGCGCGAATCGCCAAACTGGCGTTTCTTGTGATCGCGGTTGACCTCCCACATGTCGACGAGCTGCGCGAACACATACATGGTCCCCACGTGTTTCGGGGGGGGGGTGTTGGACGAGGTAAACAACCAGGCGCCGAATACTTCTTCCGCCCGCATGCCGTAACCGAGCAACGTATCGGGGCGCTTGCGCTGGCCCAGCAGCCGGTTGTACGGGAACACGACTTCGTCGCGGAGAATGCGCCTCGCGTGGAAAGCGACCGTCCTGCCCTGTTCCGGGGTCAGCCCGGCGGCGAGTGCGAACGCCTTTTCCAGCTCCCGGTGATAAACGTCGATCTCGGCTTCGACTGTGTGGCCGCCGGGAAAGAGGTCATCCTTCGTGTCGATATATGCCTTCGCTTCATGCAATTTCTCGATAAATGTCTCCATGTGCGCTTCGTCGACGTCTCCGTCCATGTCGAGGAAGGGAGTCGTGAACATGTTGACGGCCCTGGCGCTGTTCCGGACGTTTTCGAGAGCTTCCTGGATCTCGGATGACGGTTCGTAGACGGGGTCGAAGTATCTGGGTTTTGCCGGTGGTTCGGCCGTGTCCCTCTGCGGACGTGTTTTGCCCTTCCAACGCTGAAAGACCGGAATGTTGAGCCCGAACGCGAAAGAATGGTCGCGGGTGGGGTAGTAGTCGATCCGGAAGTTATCGCCACGCCCCAGCGGTCCTCCGCGCCGCCATGGAAACTGGAACGACAGGATGAAATTCCAGTCGTCCCTGTCGATCGAGTAATCGGTGCCGAGGTTGAGTCCGAAGAACGGAAAGGTACCCATCAGGCGCAGGCCGCCGTCGTTTTCACCGCCGACGTGGGCATAGTACACTTCACCGGAGATTCCGAACCCCGCGACGGCCTTGCCGAGGAGGTCGCGATAGACGCCGCCGAAGACCTGCAGGCCGCCTTCGGCTGGATCCCGGCGATCCCACACCAGGGCTGGGCCCAGGTACGGCTGCCAGCGCTGCGGCTGTCCCATTGATATAACCTTTTCTCCCCGCAGCGGCGGTGTGGTCTGCTGGGCGGTGGCGCCCGTGGCCAGGACGGCCATGACAGCCGCCGCGCACAGGAAAACCGTCACGAGCCGGAATTTCGAATCCATACAACTCACCTTTGTTTTTACCAATCGATTGTTCTTCTCGTGCCCAGGCCGGGTCCCAGGAACAGGGCGTTCAATAACGGCCTCTCCGCTCCGTGAAAATAGCCGCGAAAATTGGGAAGGGTGGCAAAGAGAATGACCTGTCCGCGACCCTTGCCCTCGCGCGTCAACCACGCGGTCTTTTCCCAACGCTCCCGTGCCTCCGGCCAGACGAGGCCCGCCAGACGGACGGCGTTCTTGTCCGCCAACCGGCCCGCGACCTGTACACCGCCGCCGGGCAGAAAAGCGTAACTCGAACTGAACATCACCGGAACTGTTTCGCCGCACCCCGCCGTCAGCCAGTGCTCGTCGTCGAGGTCGACCCTGAGGATGGCGCCGCGCGGGCGGAGCAGCCGGGCTCTTTCGTCCGCCGCTTTCAGACTGTCGAATCCGCCGTGCGGTTTTGCGTCGACGTCGGCGTCCCCGTTTTCCGGTTCCACAAAGTCCCAGACGAAGAGGCTGTCGACTTCCACCGATTCGGCCGCCTCGGCGTCGGCGATCGCCGTTTCGTACCTGGCCAGTTTCTTCAGGACCTGGCGCCGGGTCCTCACGCGGCTGATGGCGACCGAGCTGTCGGCGAGAAACGCCGACGCGTTGCCCGTCGCGATCAATGTCCCGCCGTCCTCGACCCAGTCTTTCAGCCGGGTTATACCGCCCTCGCCGAGGAGGCGCTTGTAGGCCGTGGCCGGCCCCCACACGTCGGGCAGGACGAGCACGTTGTACTTGTCGAGGTCGGTGGTTCCCAGCGCCGCCACGTCGAGCATCGACATACGCAGGCCGAAGCGGTTGTCGATGAGGTGCCAGTTGACACCTGCCGAATAAGCCGAAACGGGATAGCCGCCGACCACGGCGATCCTGGGCCGTTCGAGGAGGCGGAATTCGCCTCCTCCCAGGTCGGCGTATTTGCCGCCGCGGGACGTTTCGATGCCGTAGAGTTCCACACCCGCCTCTTCGGCGAGAGTGGCGAGATCGTCCGTGTCGAGTTCAGGGTTGGCGTTGAGCCGGATCTCGTAGCTGCCACGCGGAAACATCCGCCCCTTGTTCTCGAATGGTTTGCGCGAACACCATACTTTGTATCCGCCCTCGAGCAGCGCCACGATCAGGTGGAACGACGCGTCGTCGGAGCAGTCGAACACGTAGCCGACCGTCGTGGAGGTCTCGTCATCCGCCAGTCCGCCCGCTGTCACCGGGGCGATCCAGGGAACCGTTTTGACCCCGGGGAGTGACTCGGTGTAATACGCCTCGAGGGCGTAAGCCAACGGCATCGACCACGCGGTGATTTCGTAGAGCCGCGACCGGCCGCGTTTGAGGAGTTCCTTTTTTTCGATTTCGAGATAAGTCGTCGGTATCCGGATGTCGAATGTGAGCAGTACTTCGACCATCTGCTTGAGCGGCTGAGAAGTGCGGACGACGAGCGTTCCCTCGGGGAACGACTTGTTTTTGACGTCGTCACCCAGGCTCGACACGGCCCGGCCGACCTTGAACGACCCCTCGGCTGTTTCTACTTCTATGTGCTGGTGTAATAATTTGCCGGCGAATCTGGCCAGGCGCGATGTGTTCGGCCCCGGAGGGAAGAGAAACGCCCCCGATTTGTCCTTGTTGCGGACGTTCTGGAGTTTGACGTTGTAGTAGTCCGTCAGGAGCTCTTCGCGTCCGTCGGTGCACGTGAGCAGGTTGGCAAGCGAGCCGATGAACTGGTGGTGTATTGTCTCCCGGTAGGTCATGATCGTTCCTTCGGGCCGCTTCACGCGCGATCCGTCCACGCCGGCTTGTTCGAACAACATCCCTACGGCGCCCGCGTAGATTGCCCACGAACTGCCGTAGCCGGGGTAAAATTCCTCGTTCCATTCGCGCGTGTAATAACTCCATCCGTAATCGTCGAACATGCTCCCGTGAACGGCCGCCACCCGGTCCCACCATTTGTAGATATAGTCGACCATGTACGGGTTGAATGGCTCGCGCGGGGGCGAAAACATGTAGGTGTCGGTCGGGCCCATTTCGTGGCAATCGAGCAGGTACTGCGGCATCCAGTCGAGGATCGCGGCCGTCTTGCCGCGCGACTCCCTGTTTACCGTGGAGAACCAGTCCCGGTTGAGGTCGAACAGGTAGTGGTTCATGCGGCCCCACGGCCATTGTCCCCGGTGCGCGATACTCTGTGTGTCGTGGCTGGGCACGGCGCCGCCGAACTGCGTCATCTGCTGGAGCCAGCGCGTGCGCCCGTCCGGATTCTGGCACGGGTCTATGCAGACGACGAGGTTGTCCATGACCGCGCGGCTCTCTGCGTCGGTGCCCGCGAGGAGCTGATAGGCGAGCTGGAGCGCCGCGTCGCAGCTGGACAACTCATCGCCGTGAATCCCGTACGCCATCCATGCGACCGCCGGCGTGTCCTTTATGATCCGGATTGCGTCGGCGCTTTTGTCGAGCAGGCGCGGGTCGGCCAGCCTGGCGAGGTCAGACCGGATCGCCGGCAGGCGGTCGGAGTTCTTCTCCGATGTGACCACCAGGTACACCAGACGCCGCCCCTCGTACGTATCGCCGTAGTCGTGGAGCTCGGCGTTGGTAAAAGTCTCGGCAAGGTACTCGTAATAGGAGATGATCTCGGGGTGCGACGATGCCTTCGATCCGAGCGTGTACCCCAGGAAATCGTCTGGTGACTTCACCCCGGATTTGTAGGTGCCGTTGGGGAACATGGGCAGGTCGTAGCCCCCGAGCCCCGGTGCGGTGTGAATGGGCGTGGTTTCCGCCCCTGGCGCTACGACCGTCATGAGAACGATCATTGCGGTGGAGAGCAGCATTCGCATCATTTCGGAGTCCCCTTCGTGGTGGATGGGATGGCCTCGATCCGGCGACGTGGGCTAACTCAAAGGATTTCCAGAGGATACTGGATCGGTCCGGGACTGTCAACGGGCCCGCCGGCCCCCGGAAATCAGCGGTAGATTGCCGTAAACCAATCGGGAGCACATACCGTCGTATGGACAGGAAGAAAGCAGAGGCCATGACGGATGAACGGGCGCTCGTTCGGCGGATACAAAACGGCGATGCCACGGCTTTTCGAGAGCTGGTGGAGGTGTTGGGGGAAATAGATTCTGATCCGGCGCACGAAGCGCTCCTCGAGATACTCAAGGAGCGCTCCAGAGAAGACTAGACG
>CBDVDJ010000272.1:0-4903 GCA_965372695.1 uncultured bacterium | reverse complement strand
GACCGATCACGGCAACATGTTCGGTATGATCCATTTCTATCGTTCCGCGCGCAAGGCCGGCATCAAACCGATTCTCGGAATGGAAGCGTATATCACCCGCGGCAGCCGGCACGACCGGACTCGCAAACAGGGTGAGCTTTCCCAGACAGATCACCTGATTCTGCTGGCGCGGAACATTGACGGGTACCACAACCTGATCAAGCTGTCGTCGATCGCTTATACGGAAGGCTTCTACTACAAGCCGCGCATCGATTTCGAGTTGCTCGAGCAGTACTCGGGGGGGCTGATCGCGACGACGTCCTGCCTGCGCGGGACCGTCGCCCAGATGGCGCTCAACAACGGCTACGACGCCGCCCGGGCGGCGGCCGACCGCTATCGTTCGATATTCGGCGAAGACAACTATTACATCGAAATGCAGGACCACGGCCTCGAACCGCAGAAGCAGCTCAACGAGGTGTACAAGCGGATGACCGTGGACATGGGTATTCCGCTCATCGTCACCAACGACGTCCACTACCTCAATGCGGAAGACGCCGACGCCCACGAGGCGCTCCTGTGCCTGCAGACGGGAAGCGACCTCGAAGACCCGCGCCGGTTTCGCTTTGCCAGCAGGGAGCTGTTCTTCAAGACGGAAGAGGAAATGCTCGAGTTGTTTCCGGACGTTCCGGAAGCACTCGAAAATACCGTCGGCGTCGCGGAAAAGTGTAACGTCGAACTGGACGAGGGCAACCTGCACCTGCCGAAATTTCCTCTGCCCGAAGGGTTCGACCGGAACATCGACTATTTGCGGAGCCTCGCGCACGAAGGGCTGAAAAAGCGATTCGGTGAGGTGAGCGAAGAGATTGTAAACCGCCTCGAGTACGAACTGGGTGTGATCGAGGGGATGGATTTTCCCGGGTATTTCCTCATCGTTCGCGACATCGTCAATTTTGCGAAAGAGCAGGAGATCCCGGTGGGGCCAGGCCGGGGCAGCGCCGCCGGGAGTCTCGTCACCTACGCGGTGGGGATCACCGACATCGACCCCATCGAACACGGGCTGCTGTTCGAGCGCATGCTCAACCCGGAACGTATAAGTATGCCCGATATCGATATCGATTTCTGCTTCGAGCGCCGCGACGAGGTGATCAACTACGTCATCGAACGCTACAGCAAGGAAAACGTCTGTCAGATTATTACGTTCGGGACGATGGCGGCCCGGGGGGTGGTGCGGGACGTCGGACGCGTGCTGAAGATTCCTTTCGCCGACGTCGACCGGATTGCGAAGATGATCCCGGGTGTCCCGGGTACGTCGCTTGCGGACTCGCTCGAAAAAGTACCGGAACTGAAAGCGCTCGTCGAGAGCGGCGAGCAGTACCAGCGTTTGATGAAGTACAGCCTCACGCTGGAAGGAATCGCGCGTCACGCCTCGATCCACGCGGCCGGAATGATCATCACCCCGACGCCGCTGGTCAACCACGTCCCGCTCTACCGATCGAACAAGGGTGAAATCACGTCGCAGTACGACATGAAGTCGATCGATGCCATCGGCCTGCTGAAGATAGACGTGCTCGGGCTGCGGACCCTCACCGTGATCGACAAGTCGCTGCGCATGATCGCCGACAACTTCGGGATTCGTATCAAATCGGAAGAAATTCCGCTGGATGACGAAAAGACGTTCGAAATGCTCCGTGCCGGAGACACGACCGCTGTGTTCCAGCTGGAGAGCTCGGGTATGAAGGAGCTGCTCCGCAGCCTCAAGCCCACGTCGTTCTCCGACATTATCGCCGTCAACGCCCTCTATCGGCCCGGGCCGCTGCAGTCGGGCATGGTGAACACGTTCGTCGACTGCAAGCACGGGCGCAAGAAGATCAGGTACGAGCACCCCGTCCTCGAACCGATCCTCAACGATACGTACGGGGTGATTCTCTACCAGGAGCAGGTGATGCAGATCGCCAGCAACATGGCGGGTTTCACGCTGGGCGAAGCCGACCTGCTGCGCAAGGCGATGGGTAAGAAGCAGCTCGACATCATGGAGGGGCAGAAGAAGAAGTTTCTCGACGGCTCGGACAAGAATGAGATTCCCAAGCAGACGGCACAGGCGATCTGGGACCAGATGGAGAGTTTTGCGCAATACGGCTTCAACAAATCTCACAGCGCGGCCTACGCGGTTGTGTCGGTGCGCACCGCCTACCTCAAGGCGATCTACCCGGCGGAGTTCATGGCGGCCACCCTGACGAGCGAACTGCACGACACGGATCGGATCCTGGTGTTACTCGAGGATTGCCGCGACCTGAAGCTCAACGTCGTGCCCCCCAACATCAACACGTCCGAGGCCGAATTCCGGGCGAAAGACGATTTTATTTTCTACGGGCTGGGGGCCATCAAGAACGTGGGCCTCGGAGCCGTGGAAGCGATCGTGGAGGAGCGCGAGACCGGCGGGCCTTTCCGATCGCTGGAAAACCTCTGCACGAGAATCAGCTCCCGGGTTGTGAATAAACGAGTTTACGAGAGCCTCATCCAGTCCGGTGCCCTCGACTCGTTCCCCGGGCACCGTGCCCAGATGATGAATTCGCTGGAGCGGATCATGGAGCGCGCCGCGCGGCGTTCGCGCGACGCGGAGCGCGGGCAGTTCGGACTGTTCGGCGAAGTGGAAGACGTGGACGAGGTGGTCATGGAAGAGCTCGAGCCGTGGTCGAAGCGCGACGAGCTGCGGCATGAGAAAGAAGCGCTGGGATTTTTCCTCACCGGGCACCCTCTGGAAAAGTACAAGGCCGTCCTTTCGATGATGAGCAGCGCCACGTCGAAGGATATCAAGGGGAGCTCGAACGGCAAGGAAGTGGTGTTTGGCGGGCTGGTCATAACAATCAAACAGATTCTCGACCGGAAGCAGAACCAGATGGCCTTTGTGACGGTGGAGGACAGGGATGGACAGGCGGAGGCGATCGTGTTCGCCAGCGTGCTGGAAAAAGCGAAGCAACACATCCACGAAGACGGTGTGGTTCTGCTCAAGGGAAAAATCTCCAACCGTAACGGCGGCGAGGGCAAGTTGCTCGTGGACACGGTCACGGCGGTCAGCGAGGACCGTTTTCCCGCGTCGAAAGAGGTGCACCTCACGCTGGACCTGGGCGTGCTGGGCGAAGGAACATTATCTGAACTCAAGAAACTGTTGGCGGCGAAATCGGGTGAGGCGAGACTCTACTTCCACCTCAAGGAAAACGGGCGGTGCACCCACGTCATTGCGGCGCGCTCGCAGGGTGTCAAACTCGACTACGATCTCGTCTCGCAGCTGAGTGACGCCGTTGGCCCCGAGAACATCCGTCTCATTCCGGCCAACGGCGTTTGATCATCCGAAGGGAGTCGTGGCGGTGATACCCTTTTCCACCCGCCCGTCGTCGGACGGGATACGGAGCGGAATTCGAGTCCTGGCAGTAATCGGCGTGATCGCCGCCGCCGGTGCCGGCGCCGGCCGGGTGGACGCCGGCGTTACCGAGCCCATCTACATGATCGAGTCTCCGACGGCCGGGATCCTCTCGCACGGTGAGTACCACGTCCAGGGCCGGATCGGCCCGGAGAGCAGCCTCCTCCTCGCGTTTCGCGTCGGCATAAAAAATCGCGTCCATCTCGGCGTGTCCTTCGGCATGCAGGAACTCTTTTCCTACGAACAGGTCGAGCTCAACGATCGCCCGGGAATCCTGTTCCGGGTGAGGATCCTCGAGGAGGACGAACGGCGGCCCGGCCTCGGTATCGGCTTCAACTCCCAGGGAACCGGGTTCTGGAGCGAAGAATTCGAGCGCTATGACCGTAAATCCAAAGGCTTTTACGCCGTCGTCAGCCGCAACTGGAAAATCCCCGTCGGGTACTTCTCCCTCCATGGAGGGGCCAACTACACACTCGAGAACGAGGACGTCGACCACCTGAACGCCTTCGCATCGGTCGACTGGGAAGCCGTGGCCGGCCTCGAGTTCATTCTCGACTTCGACGGCGCTTTCAACGACAATCTCGACGACGGCCGCTACGGTGGCGGGGGCGTCTATATCGACGGCGCCATCCGCGTAACCTATGGCGAGAAGCTCCAAATGATGTTAATCTTCAAGGACCTGACGCGGAACTTTACGCCCGAGAGACGAATCGGACGTGAGTTCGAGATCGCATTTGTCGACTTTTTCTGACCCAGGCAGGACCCAACTTGGCCGAGAACATAAATGCCGGCGCCCCCGGCGAGCGCCAGTACCTCGAGTTCGAAAAACCCGTCATCGAGCTGGAGGACAAGATCGCCGAGCTGAAGCACATCGCGTCCGTCCAGAATGTATCCGTCGAGGACGAAGTCCAGCGCCTGTCCGACAAGGCGGACAAGCTGCGGCGGGACATCTTCTCAAAGCTGAGTGCGTGGCAGCAGGTCCAGCTCGCCCGCCATCCCTTGCGGCCTTACGCGCTCGACTATATCCGGCTCTGGGACGGCGATTTCACCGAACTCCACGGTGACCGGTCGTACGGCGACGACCCGGCGATCGTCGGCGGCCTCATCAACCTCGAGGACAAGCGGGTGATGGTGATCGGCCAGGAGAAGGGGCGCAACACCAAGGAAAAGATCTACCGCAATTTTGGAATGCCGAACCCGGAGGGTTACCGCAAGGCCCAGCGTCTCATGAAGGTCGCCGAGAAGTTTGGCCTTTCTGTGGTGACGCTGGTCGACACTCCCGGCGCGTATCCCGGTCTCGGCGCCGAAGAGCGCGGGCAGTTCCAGGCCATCGCGGAAAGCCTCAAACTCATGTCCGGGCTGCGGGTGCCTTTCGTGACCGCTGTAATCGGAGAAGGGGGTAGCGGCGGGGCGCTGGCGCTCGGAGTTGCCGACCGCATTCTCATGCTCGAACACGCCGTTTACTCCGTTATCACACCCGAGGGTTGCGCGGCCATTCTGTGGCGG
>CBDVDJ010000271.1:0-4908 GCA_965372695.1 uncultured bacterium | reverse complement strand
CTCCTGCTCAACGTCGCCGGTCTGCCCGGCAACTGGGTGCTCGTCGCCATCGGGGTAGTGGTCGTTCTGATCCCGGCGTTCGGCGACTTCTCCTGGCCGTGGTTTTTCGTTATCCTCGGGCTGGCCCTCCTCGCCGAAGTGATCGAATCGCTCCTCGGACTCGTCATCGTTGCCGGCAAGGGCGGCACGAAATGGGGCGTGATCGGGTCTTTCCTCGGGGGCCTCGCCGGTGTGATCATCGGCAGTGCCGTCGCGCCGCCGTTCGGGGGTGTGGCTCTGGGGTTCGTCGGGGCGTTCGCCGGAGCGGTGGTGGGTGAATATATGCGGGAACAACGGAGCGGTCAGGCGGTACGAGTCGGATTCTGGGCCTTCGTCGGCCGCTCGCTGGCGATGCTGGGCAAGATCGCGTGTGGCGCCGGCATGGTGTGGGTTATTATCACCAAAACCTGGATCTGAACCTCCGCACCCTCTTGCGAGGTTCGACATTGCAGGGTTATCCATGACTTCTCGATCTCCAGACTCCGAAGCGGGCGAAAACACGGCCCGTTGTCGCCTCGTACGGCGTGAAGACGGCCGGATCGGACTGACCCTGGCGGGCGACTGGCTGCTGTCTCGCGAAAGACCCGGTGTGGCGGAATTCGTGCGCGAGGTCGAAGGATCGACGGGAGTGACCGGCGTCGTCGTTGACGGCGCCTCACTGGGTGACTGGGATACCGGGTTACTCGTCTTCCTGATCGAAATCGACAAGCACTGCCGCGCGCAGGGCATCCCGATCGAGGCCACGGCGCTTCCCGAGGGAGCACAGCGCCTGTTCAACCTGGCCACGGCGGTTCCGGAACACACCGGTATCGGGGATCCGAAAGCCAGGACGATACTCGAACGTGTCGGTGAAACCACGCTGGATGTTGCGTCCGGTTTCCAGGGGATGTTCGCCTTCGTCGGCGACGTCACCGTCGCGATGGGCCGGCTGTTGACCGGCCGCGCGAGGATGCGCCCGCGCGACGTCTCGCTGTTCATACAGGAGGCCGGGTTCGAGGCACTCCCCATCGTCTCGCTGATCAGCCTGCTCGTCGGTCTCATCCTGGCGTTCATCGGCGCCGTCCAGCTCGCCCAGTTCGGTGCGCAGATCTATGTGGCCAACCTCGTCGGACTGGCGATGACGCGGGAAATGGGGGCGATGATGACGGCGATCATCATGGCGGGCCGTACCGGCGCCGCCTACGCCGCCCAGCTGGGGACGATGGAGGTCAACGAGGAGATCGACGCGTTCCAGACGGCCGGCATCTCTCCGGTCGAGTTTCTCGTCCTGCCCCGCGTTATCGCGCTCACACTCATGATGCCGCTGCTCGCCCTCTATTCCGACTTCGTTGGCATCATCGGGGGGCTCCTGGTCGGTGTGACGATGCTCGACTTGTCTTTCACGCAGTACATCGACCAGACTCGCGAAGCGCTCGGGCCGATGCAGTTTCTGCTGGGGTTGATCAAGGCATCGCTCTACGGCGTTGCGGTCGCCCTGGCCGGCTGCTATTACGGGATGCGCAGCGGCCGCAGCGCGGCGGCGGTCGGGACGGCGGTGACGTCGGCCGTGGTGATGGGCATTCTCCTGGTCCTGATTCTGTCGGCAGTGACGACGCTGTTATACAACCGCCTGGGGGTCTGATGATACAGCAACGGGAAGAATCGAACGCACAACGGCATATCGTCGTTGAAGACCTCGAAATGGCTTACGGGTCGTTCGTCATCCAGCGCGACCTCAACTTCAGCGTCCGGCGCGGCGAGATATTCCTTATCATGGGTGGCAGCGGGTGCGGCAAGAGCACGCTGCTGCGGCACCTGACGGGGCTGAAGGAACCGTCGCGGGGCCGGGTGTTGTTCGATGACTGCGACTTCTGGGCGGCGACGGATAAGGAACGGGAACATATGCTCCACCGCATGGGTGTTCTGTTCCAGAGCGGGGCGCTGTGGAGTTCGCTGACGCTGACGGAGAACGTCGCTCTTACCCTGGAGGAGTTCACGAGTCTTGGCGCCGCCGAGATCCGCGACGTGGTATCGTACAAACTGGCGCTGGTGGGGCTCGCCGGTTTCGAGGATTTTTATCCGTCGGAGATCAGCGGCGGCATGCGCAAGCGCGCGGGGCTGGCGAGGGCGATGGCGCTCGACCCGGATATTCTTTTCTTTGACGAACCGTCGGCGGGTCTCGATCCCGTCAGCGCGCGGCGACTCGACGACCTCATACTCGAACTCCGCGACAGCCTGGGTACGACGGTTGTCGTGGTGACACACGAACTGGCGAGCATCTTCGCCATCGGAGACAATTCTGTGTTTCTCGACGCGGAAACCCGAACGGCCATTGCCGGGGGCAATCCCAACACGCTGCTGCAGGATTCGACCGACCCGACGGTTCGAGCGTTCCTGAGCCGAGGAGAATCATGAGCAAGAAAGCGAATTCGTCCAAAATCGGCGCTTTCGTTATCGGAGCGATCGTCCTGATCACCGTCGTTATCGCCATTTTTGGCACCGGGCGCATGTTCACCCAGATGGAGCATTACGTCGTGTACTTCCGGGATTCGGCGGCGGGACTCGACAACGGTTCGCCCGTCAAGCTCAAGGGTGTACAGATCGGCGAGGTCACCGATGTTACGGCCGTCTTTGCCGACAACTGGGAGTTTTACGTCGAGGTAATCATCGAGGTCGACCGCGACGTGGTCGTCAACGCGAGCGGGATGGAGGACACCACACCGGAAGCGGAAATCACGGCGTTGATCGCCCGGGGACTGCGCGCCCAGCTCGAGACGCAGAGCCTGGTGCTCGGCCAGAAGTACGTAAAACTCGACCTCTTCCCCGACTCCGAGTTGCGCTACCAGTTTCTCAACCAGGAATATACGGAGATCCCGTCGATACCGACGGTCGGGGTCGGGGAGCAGATCGGTCACACGCTGAGCCGTCTGGTGGACAAGATCGACGACGTGCCGATCGCCGAGCTGTCGCAGTCGATGCTCTCGGCGATACAGGGGATCGACAGCCTCGTCCACTCGCCGGAGCTCTGGGGAATGATCGTCGCCGCCGAGCGCGCCTTCAACGAGACCACGGTGATACTCGCCGATATCAACGATCAAATTGGGCCGGTGAGCGCGGACGTGGCCGAAGCGACGGCGGCGATGAAACGCGCCCTCGCCGCGGCGGACACTCTCCTGGTGACGCTGCGCGGCGTCGCCGTCGAGAACCAGGCCGACGTGTACACGACGGTCAAGGAACTGAGCGAGACGGCGCGTTCCCTGCGCAACCTCCTCGACTATCTGCAGCGTCATCCCGACGCCATGATCTGGGGCAAGGACTAAACAAGGGGTTATCGAGATGAGACGGAGTTTTTTCAACTGTCTGTTCGTATTTGCGGCTTTCGCGGCGTTCGTCACCGCCGGGTGCGGTGGAAGCAAACCGTCCCGGTTCTACATGCTCCAGTCGGCGCCGAACATCGAAGAAGATTCGGGGGGTGGCGGGGGAGAGGACGCCGTCTTGTTCGGTCTGATGCCGGTACTACTGCCCGACTACGTGTACCGGCCGCAGATCGTGACTCATATCGGCGAACACGAAATGGAATACGCCGAGTACGACCGCTGGGCGGAACCGCTCGTCGACAATTTGACGCGGGTGGTCGTCGTCACCCTCAGGAAGCGGATGGATGGCCTGTTGTTCATCAACTACCCCTGGGTGGCGAACGTCGACATTGATTACCGGCTCCACCTGGAATTCGAGCAGTTCGACATTTACGACGACGGAAATGCCGTCCTCGACGCCAGCTGGGCGCTGGGTGTGGGCCGCAGCGGCGAATGGCTCCGGTACGGGTACGCCCGCCTGGTCGAAACCTTCGAAGAGGACAAGAAGGCCGACTACGCCGCCCGCGTGGCGGCCCTCAACCGGCTCGTCGATCGCCTCAACGAGAAACTGGCCGCCGACATCACCGCTTTTCTCGAATCTCAACCCTCCCCCTGATTCCTGCTCTGTGCGGCTACAAATAAGGACGGATTGGGAAAAATTGTCCTGTTTCGGGGACAGCGGTGTCTCTGAAAGAGGACGGGCTTGGGGGGCGATTGGTCGCAACTCCTTTAAAATCAACGTGAAAGGCGTGGCACGGAGATTGCGGTAGTAGCTTGGTTCTTATATTCAGGAAGATGTCTATGAAGGCCCGCTTCACGACCTTTGCTCTACTCCTCCTCCTGACCGGGCTGGTCTCCCCCCACAACCTCGCCTCGGCGTCGGAGTACGCCCTCGCCGATCCCGGCGAAGCGCGCGTCGTCGCCCAGCAGAAATCGACGGATGATACGGGAAATCAGGCCGGGGAAGACGATTCGAGCAAGACTACCGAAGGCCCGATGCTCGTTTTTTCCGAAATCGAAAAGGGCTGGAACGCCGAGACCGTCGACCTCATTCTCAAACATTTCGGCGACGGCAAGGTGACCATTTCCATCGACGGCACCGGGCCCGCCGGCGGGCAGTTCAGCCGCAACCAGAGCTACTACCTCCTCTCTGACATGTTCAAGTACACGATCACCAAGAAGTTCGAGATCGTGCAGTACCGCAAACCCGGCGACGGCGGGAACACATCGTTTGTTGTGGCCGAGCGCTTCTACCAGCGCACCGACGACGGACGTTTGTTCAAAGATAAAATCTACGTATCACTCCACCTCGAGCCCGCCGCGAAACCCGCGGTGGGCGACCGCTGGGTCGTCGACGAAATCAAATCGATACGGTGACCGTCTTCGCCTTGAAACCGGCGCGTTGCAGACAGCCGCAATCGCCAGTCACTCCCCTCAACCGGAATCTGATACACTGTGCTCATGGGTAACCGGTCGCTTGTCATATTTGCCGCCGTCGTTTGCCTCACGGCCGGTTGGGGGATCCTGTTTGCGG
>CBDVDJ010000270.1:0-4925 GCA_965372695.1 uncultured bacterium | reverse complement strand
TGACCGACGACGGCATGGTGAAGATCCTCGACTTCGGTCTCGCCAAGCTCTCCGACCGCACCCGCGTGACCCAGACGGGCACAACCGTCGGGACGGTTTCCTACATGAGTCCCGAGCAGGCGCGGAGCGAGGAAGTCTCCCCCACCGCCGACGTGTGGTCGCTCGGCGTGATCCTCTACGAGATGCTGACGGGCCGGCTTCCGTTCGCCGCCACCCACGACGCGGCGTTGATCTATAAAATTATCAACGAGACGTATCTGCCGCTGACGGATGCGCCCGTATCGCTCGTGGCAGTCGTCGACAAGGCACTCTCGAAAAACCCGGCCGACCGGTACCGGACCGCAGCGGAAATGGCGAGCGATCTCGAGACCACTCGTGAAGAATTGCGGACCTCCTCCGGCGATCGGTTACAGGGCGTCTCTGGATCGCGCCCACCACAATCGCGCAACAAGCGCGTCTGGATCGGCCTTGCGATCGCCGCCGTCGCCGCCGCCGCGATACTCGTCCTCAAGCCTGTCCTCTTCGTAGACGAGCTGGTATCGGCGCCGCGCCCGATCGCCGTCATCAGCTTCGAGAACCAGACCGGCGACCCGCAGTACGATTACCTCCGGGACGTGATCCCCAACCTCCTGATCACGTCGCTCGAACAGTCGAAATACCTGAGCGTGGTTACCTGGGAACGGATGCACGATCTTCTGAAGCAGGCGGGGCGCACGGACGTGGAACTGATCGACAAGGAGACGGGCTTCGAGGTATGCCGCATGGACAACATCGACACGATCATCCTGGGCAGCTTCACCAGGGCGGGCGACGTGTTCGTCACCGACGTCAAGATCCTCGACGTCCACTCCAAGGAACTCCTCAAGAGCGCCAGTGCGAGGGGAGACGGCGTGGGCAGCATCCTGGAGAGCCAGATCGACGACCTGGGCCGCGAGATTTCGCGGGGCGTCGGGCTGTCGGAACGGGCAATCAGGGCGGCCGCTCCCCAACCCATCGCCTCGGTTCTGACTGAATCGATGACCGCGTACGACTATTTCCTGCGCGGCAGGTCCGCATATCTCAAACTGTACTTCGTCGACGCCACCACCGATCTGGAGAAGGCCGTCGAGCTCGACTCGTCGTTTGCCGTTGCGTGGCTTTATCTGGCCCGTTCGCTGGATCGTCTCCGGCAGCTCGGCGCCCGGGATGCCGCCTTTGAAAAGGCCCTGGCTCTGTCCGCTTCAGCGCCGGAGAAGGACCGGTTATTCATCGCGGCCCAATACGCCAATACGGTCGAGCGGGACTACGAGAAGAGTCACGAGTATTTTGCCGAACTCACCAGCAAGTACCCCAAGGAAAAGCACGCGTTCGTCCTGATGGGCCAGAACTTCCAGGACTGGCAGATGCCAGACGTGGCTGAAGATGCGTACTTCAAGGCTCTCACCCTCGATCCGGATTTCGGATCGACACTCAACGACCTCGCGTATCTGTACGCGAGAGAAAACAAATACCAGCAGGCCCTTTTGTATTTCCAGCGCTATATCGATGTCACTCCCGGAGAGGCCAATCCGTTCGACTCGATGGGCGAACTCTACTTCCGGATGGGCGACGCCGAAAAGGCCATCGAGATGTATGAACGCGCGATCGCCATCAAACGCGATTTCGGATCGCAGCGCTCTCTGGCCTACACTTATGCATGGCAGCAGCGATGGGACGACGCGTTGGAAACGATGCGCGATTTTGTACGGGTCTCGACATCTCCCGGCATAAAGGCCGGCGCGCGTCTTATACTGGCGTACTATCTCAGCTACACCGGTAGATGGGAGGAAGCCCTCGCCGCAAGCGAAGAGGCGGGGCGGGGTTGTCGCCGTATGGGCTTCCAGCGGGGCGTCTCCTCGACAAAATGGATCGGCTCCTGGATACACTTTCTCGCTGGCGATTATCAACGGGCCCGGGAATGCCGGGACGAAGCCGAGGAAATAGCGGTGTCAATTGACGTTTTCACTCCGTGGCTGGCTCTCCTCGTCAAGCTTACGACCGGGGTTATCGACATTCGTGAGGGCAGATTCGACGACGCCACAAATCGCCTGTCGTCGATCGACAGCACACTCGCGAACATCGCCGACACAGAACCGGATCGCGAGGAAATGGCGCGATACAGGTTTGCGCTGTATCGTGCCGAGCTCCTGATCGCGGAGGGCTCTTTCGACAAAGCCATTTCGGCAGGTTCGGAGATCCCTCACGTCACCATCCCGACCATGAACACCGACGCAATGTTCCACTACAACAGCTACGTCGACAGGGACGTACTGGCCAGGGCCCTCGTTGGCAAAGGAATGATCGACGACGCGATCGCCGAATACGAACAACTAACGACGCCCGATCCGGACGGCGACGACCGCCGGTTGATCTACCCCGTGTTTCACTACCGCCTGGGTATGTTGTACGAAGAGAGGGGACTCAAGGCCAAGGCGGCCGATCGCTACCAGCGCTTTCTCGCCTTCTGCGGCGACGCCGACTCCCGTATGACCGAGGTGCCCGACGCCCGCCGCCGGCTCGACGCCCTCTTTCAATCAGATCCGCGCTAGTTCGCGCCGTTCGAGGAATAACAACAGGAGACCGATTGCCCGGCACCACCCCCTCATCAAGCCGCGACAATGAAATCAAACAAGAGATCGGGCTGTTC
This sequence comes from uncultured bacterium, assembly GCA_965372695.1. Taxonomy (GTDB): domain Bacteria; phylum Krumholzibacteriota; class Krumholzibacteriia; order WVZY01; family JAKEHA01; genus CBDUWU01. Next base: position 2,260 of record CBDVDJ010000270.1, on the reverse strand, counting down.
TCGGCCACAAGCATCGTCGTGGCCAATATCATCGGCGCCGGGATCTTCACCACGTCGGGTATTCTCGCCGGCATGTTACCCGGCGCGGGGTGGGTGCTCGCGTGCTGGGCGTTCGGCGGCTTGATCGCGATCGCGGGGGCGCTCTGCTACGCCGAACTGGCCACACGAATGCCGGACGTGGGCGGCGAGTACGTCTACCTCAAACGCCTCTACCACCCCTCGCTCGGGTTCCTCACGGGCTGGACGAGCTTTATCGTGGGGTTCTCGGCGCCGATCGCCGCCTCGGCGATGGGGTTTTCGGAGTACCTGTACGCGGGGCTCTCCTCGCCGATCAACCCCATCTTCAAGAAATTGACGGCCGTCGCGATCATCGTCGTCTTCACCGCACTCCACTACCGCGGGATCCGTTCGGGAACCCGGGTGCAGAACGCGCTGACGGTACTCAAGATCGCGATCGTCCTGGGGCTGGCCGCGGTGGGGCTGGCGCTGGGCGGCGGCAACTGGGCCAACGTGCTCGCCGGAGAGAGCGGCGGATTCCGGTGGACCGCCATCGGCACGGCCATGATGCTGGTGATGTTTTCCTACAGCGGGTGGAACGCGAGCGCCTACATCGCCGGCGAATTGAAGAACCCGCGCAGAACACTCCCCGTATCGCTCGCCACCGGCACGGGTATTGTCATCGTCCTCTACCTCGCGCTCAACCTGTTCGTGTTTCGATCGCTTCCCTACGCGGAGGCGGGCGGCGTGATCGCCATCGTCCAGAAAGCGGCGACGGCGGCGTTCGGCGGGTGGATGGGGTCGGGTCTGAGCGCGATGATCTCGCTCTGTCTCCTCTCGTCGCTGAGCGCCTACATCATCATAGGCCCCCGCGTCTACTTCGCGATGGCGCGCGACCGGATGTTCTTCCGCTTCGCGTCGCGCGTCCACCCGCGCTTCGGTGTGCCGGGCGCATCGATCATCGCACAGGGTGCGATCGCCGTGCTGCTCGTGTCGATCGGGTCGTTCGAGCAGCTCCTCGTCTACCTTGGTTTCGCGCTCGGGATCTTCCCCTGGCTGGCGGTGGCGGGCCTGTTCATCGCGCGCCGGCGCCGCGTCGGCGAGACGGAAGCGGTCCGGGTACCGGGCTACCCCGTCGTCCCCGCGTTCTTCCTCCTGGTGACGCTCTCGCTGATGGTGGTGGCGTTCATCAACCGGCCGTTCGAATCATCGCTCGCCATCGCGACGGTACTGGCGGGCGTTCCCCTCTACTATATCTGGTTCCGGTCGTCACGGACTAGAGAACGACCCTGAAATACGCTCCCAGAAAGTTAAACGCCTCTTCCGCCGTTTTGTCGGTCCACATGGGCGCGTAGGCATAATCAACGCGAAAGCCGTAACGGCCGTTGTCGTACCCGACACCCAGGCCGACCGTCACCTGTTTGACGCGCTCGTCTCCCCGGTAAATGTCCTTCCTGTTTACCGCGCGGTAACCCATCCGGAAGAACACGATGTCGCTGATACTGAACTCGGCGCCCGTGTTGATCGCGTCGCCCCGCTCGCGGCCATTCTGGTCGTCGCGCTGGTGGTAGTCGATGTCGAACACGAGACGCCACCGGCTGGATGACAGCTCGGTCCCCGCCGTCGCCGCCGCCGCGGCGGGGCTGTCCACGCGGAACCCGACACCGATGCGCGACTGCTTCGGGGGATCGCTTGTCTGATCGGAATAATTCAGTTCGCCGCCGAAGTTAGTGGCGCTGAAACCCACCAGCGGTTTGAGGACGTACCCGGCATCGGTCACAAAGGGCATCCAGATCAAGGCACCGAAGTCGTATAGCGTCGCTTCTGCGTCGAAAGCATCCAGCTGGGGATCGTCGCTCGCCCAGTCGAAATCGGATTTCCACGACTTGACGGCAAAACCCACGTCGAAACCGAGACGGCCATTGTGGACGTACTGGAGCCCCGCCTCGAAACCGAGCACCCAGTCCGTCCACGAGAATTCGCCCAGACTCAACCCTTGCGGGTTCGTGGCGATGAAGTTGCCGAAGTCGATCCGCGAGTAGGTCACTCCCACTCCCAGCCCCAGCACTCCCGCGGTGCCCACATTCCAGTCGTGCCCGCCGGCGATGAGGAAGTTAATATTATAGTAATCATCCGCCTCGAAGATGACATCCGGCTGGTAGTTCCCCGAGAGGGCAATTCCCCTCACCGATGCCACGACGGCGGGATTGAGGAAGACGTTGTTGGGGTCGAGGTCATCGGCGACGCCGGCGAGGCCCATGCC
>CBDVDJ010000269.1:0-4925 GCA_965372695.1 uncultured bacterium | reverse complement strand
ACACCCGCTCCGACGCTCACGACACCGGCTTTCTGGCCGGCCGCGAGGTTTTTTTTACGTTCCAAGGCAGAAAACTCGCGGCCCCCGAAGGCGAATCCATCGCCAAAGCGTTGTTTCGTAACGGGATACGCGTTCTTTCGTACAGCATCAAATACGGCCGTCCACGCGGCATCCACTGCGGGCGCGGCCGGTGCATCATGTGCCACGTCGAGGTCGACGGGGTCACGGGTGTCAAGTCATGTATCACCCCCCTGGCCGCGGGGATGCGTATCCGCCGCCAGCAGTACAAACCGTTCTACGGCTCGTTTCTCAACTGGGTAATGCGCAGGGTGCCGTTTCCAGCGGGATTCTATTACCGGATGTTTACCCGGCCGCGGCTGATCCGGGAGGCGTTCATCGCGACGATCCGCCGCGTCGCCGGTGCGGGCCGGATCGACGCGGGCCCGCAGGCGCCGAGACCCCTGTCTCCGCCACCTGCCATCCTGTCACGAGTCGCCGACACTTATGACGTCGTCGTCGTCGGGGCCGGCGTTTCGGGGATGACGGCGGCGCTGGCCGCCTCGGACGCCGGAGCCGGTGTGCTGCTCGTCGACGAATACGGCGCGCCCGGCCCCGGCGGGCACGCGATCGGCCGCATGGCCGACTCCGGGCTGGAGACGGCGCGGGACGACTTGATCCGGCGCACCGCCGCCGCCGGCTTCGAGTCGGTTGCGGGATTGACCGCTCAGGGCTATTACGAACCCGGCCGGCTGCTCGTCGGCCGCGAAGCAAAAGACGGCCAGGGTGGCGCGGGATTGAAATCGATCGCCGCCGGCGCCTTCGTCTTTGCCACCGGCGCGCAGGACCTGATCCCGCTGTTCGAAAACAACGATGTCCCCGGCATAGTCGGCGCCCGCGGCCTGAGGCTGTTCGTCGAACGCGACGACCTGGTCCCCGGCCGGAGAGCCGTCGTGTACGCCGATGGCCCCGGCGCGGCGGATACCATCGCCATGCTGTCATCTCGCGGCGTCGAGATCGAAGCGGTGGTCAGTCCAGGCGCCGGCCAACCGGCGGGCATTCCCGCCGGTGTCCGGTTCGTCGGCGGCGCGAAGCTGGTTCGGGCCGAAGGCCGCGAGTGGATAGACCGCGCGGTTTTCAAAACCGGCGACGGTGACCGCGTCACGCTGCCATGCGACCTGTTGTGCGTCGCGGGGCCGGGCCAGCCGTCATTCGAACTCGCCCAGCACGCCGGATTTCGCTTCGAGCTGCGGACGCCCGGCGTCCCGGGCGACCCGGGCGTCCCGGGCGACGACAACGCGTCGAAGGTGATGATGCCGGTGTCCGACCTGATCGACAACGACGGCGGACCGCGCCGATACCTCGTCGGGGAGGCGTCGGGCCGATTCGACTGGAAAACAAAAATCGAACACGCCGCCGCCGCCGGAACGGCCGCCGCGCGCAAGGAGTGACCCGTGGGCAAGACGATCGTATGCCACTGCGAAGACATCTCGCTGGAAGACTTCTACTCGGCGCTCGAACAAGGCTACAACGAGATCGAGTCGATCAAGCGGTTCACCGGTATCGGTACGGGCAAGTGCCAGGGCAAGTGCTGTATCATCCAGACGCTCCGCGAACTGGACAGTCCCGGCGGACGAATGGCGGTAACCGGCGGAACCGGAGCCGGCCCGGGATCCCCCATGTCCCCCCCGACGACTGCCGAGCTGGACGCGAAAATCCACCTCCCCACCATCCGGCAGCCGGTGATCCCGTTGAGGATCGACGACATTATCGAGGCCGGGGAAGGAGAAGACACGCCGTGACCGCGTTACACGAACTCTGGCGCCGGGGTACCGGCCTGCTGGCCGGCCTGCTGGCGATCGCCGCCGCTCTGTCGGCGCTCTCGGCGATTGCGTGCACCCGGAGCGATCACTCGCCACCGCCGCCGCGCCTCGTCGTCGTGATCGTCGTCGACCAGATGTGCCACCACCACGTCGATCGTTTCCGCGACCTGTACTCGGGCGGTTTCGACCGGCTGCTCTCCGGCGGCGCCGTCTTCACCAGCGCATGGCACGACCACGCCAGGACGCACACGTCTCCGGGGCACGCCAGTATCGCATCCGGTTACTACCCCGGGCGCCACGGTATCGTCGCGAATTCCTGGTACGACCGCACGAACGAGTTCGCCGTCACCTATTCGGCCCGTGACGAAGCGGCCCACCTGGTCGGTCAGCCCGATCGCGCCGGAGCGTCGCCGCGGCAACTGCTCTGTGACGCGCTGGGAGACCGGCTCAAGAAGCAGTCGGCCGGCAGCCGCGTGTTCTCCGTCGCCCTCAAAGACTACGCCTCGGTGCTGATGGGCGGACGCCGGCCCGACGCGGCGTACTGGTACGACACCGAGACCGGCACTTACTGTTCCTCGACCTGGTACATGGACCGTTACCCGGCGTGGGTCGTGGCATTCAACGCCGGCCGGCCGGCGGACGCCTACCGCGACGCGGTCTGGACGAGGTTGCTGCCCGCGTCCGCCTACGAACGTTCCCGCCCCGACGAGTTCGAAGCCGAAGCCGACGGTGAACACACGACGTTCCCCTATCCCGTCGAATCCACCGCCGGGAACCTGGACGAAAGCTTTTATGGTTTCCTGCGCAACACACCATTTGCCGACGAACTGACGCTTCGCTTCGCCGCCGGAATCGTCGTCGAAGAAGACCTCGGGATGGATGACGTCCCCGACGTGTTATTCGTGGGCTGCTCGGCGGCGGACTTTATCGGGCACACGTGGGGACCCTACAGCCAGGAGGTCGAGGACTATTACCTCCGGCTCGACGGCTATCTCGAAACGTTTCTCGATTTCCTGGACGATCGCGTCGGAACCGGCCGCTATGTCGTGGCGCTGACGTCCGACCACGGCGTCGATCCGCTCCCCGAGGAACTCGCCGGAAAATTCGAAGGCGCCGAACGAATCAACCGCGGCCGTTATTACGAAGACCTCGACCGCGTGGCGGAAAATCTCGCGCGCGAATACGGGTTCAGCACTCCCCTCATCGCGCACCGTGCCCGCGGCCTCGTTCTCGCTCCCGCCGCGTCGGCCGAATCAGGATTCGGCCCGTCCGCGTTGCGCGACCGCCTTGCGGAGGAGATCCGGAAGTTCCCCTACGTCGAGGACGTCTTCACGTACGACGAGCTCGATGAGGGCAGTATTTCGGTTACCGGCGATATCCGTCCGAGACGCTGGAACTTCTACCGGTTATACCGGAACGGATTTCATCCCGACCGGTCCCCCGACCTCTACGTCACGTTCAGGGAGCATCGCCTGTTGACGGGCGGATCGACCGGGACGACCCACGGGTCACCGCACCCGTACGACCGCCGGGTACCTCTCGTCTTTCTGGGCCCGGGCGTGGCGGGCGGCGTCTATGACGGCGAGGTGCGCACGATCGACGTGGCCCCGACGCTGGAACGCCTGCTGGGCATCTCCGTGCGGGAACCGGACGGCGCGGTCGATGGACGGGTACTCGAGCAGGCGCTGACCGGTAGCGCGGGAAAGGAAGACTGACGCGCGATGGCGGCGAAGACGGCGGACATCATCATCATCGGCGGCGGCGTCAACGGAGTCGCGACGGCGTACAACCTGGCCCGCATGGGCATGCGGAACGTCGTTGTGCTGGAAAAAGGATACCCGGGGTGCGGCGCTACCGGACGGTGCGGAGGCGGCATACGTCAGCAGTGGGGCCTGGCGGAAAACGTCGTCCTCGCCCGCGAAAGCGTAAAGAAGTTCGAGAACCTCTCGGCCGAGCTGGGCTTCAACATCTTCTTCCGTCAGGGCGGATATCTGATGCTCGTTTATGACGAGCGCGAGCGCGAACTCGTCAACACGACGATCCCGATGCACAACTCGCTCGGCGTTCCCACGCGGTTTCTCTCACCCGATGATATCGCCGCTTTCATTCCCGGGCTCAACCTCGACGGTGTGATCGGAGGCGCGTTCTGCCCGACCGACGGAACGGCCTATCCGTACGCGGTCCTGTGGGGTTACGCGGAAGCGGCGCGGCGACACGGTGCCGTGATCTACAACTACGCCGAAGCCCGGACGGTCACCAGACCGGGCGGCGGCGTATTCCGCGTAGAAACTCCCGGCGGCGTGTTCGAGGCGCCGCGACTGGTCAACGTCGCCGGCGCGCGGACCCGCGACGTCGCCGCGCAACTCGGCATCGAGATTCCGACCCGGCCGTTCCGGCACGAGATCGCCGTTACCGAACCGCTCGTTTCGTTCCTCGAGCCCATGGTGATCTCGCCCAAGAAGGGATTCTACTTTTCGCAGAGTATGCGCGGCGAAATCGTCGGCGGTATCAGCGGCGCCGACGAGCCCTCTTCCTACACGGTGAAGTCATCCCCGGAATTCCTCTTCAGGTACGCCGCCGCGCTGCGCGAAGTCTTTCCCGGCATGGGAAGCGCACGCGTCATCCGCCAGTGGGCGGGTTCGTATGACATGTCGCCCGACCACCGGCCTATCGTCGGGACGGTGAGCGGGGTCGACGGCTATTTCCACGCGTGCGGTTTCAGCGGCCACGGGTTCATGCTCTCACCCATCGTTTCCCAGCTGCTCGCCGAGCTCATCACCACCGGAGAGACGAGCCTGCCCATTGACTCCCTCAGCCTGGGCCGGTTCGAGTCGGGCGACCTCACCCACGACCCGTATGTCGTCGGTTGAACACGCTATTACCCTCCAATAACTGTAATTGACACGTTTTCCGCACCCGCGATATTCTGCAGCCGAACAGGGAACGATTGCCAGAAACCGTCATCCCGACTGTGGACAAGAAGATCTCTTGAAACTGACACTCTCCAATACCGGCAACAGCGACGACGGTAGCGACCTGCTGTCCGACCGCGCGTCCAACCAGCGCGCGAAGACGGCCCTGCTGTTCGCCTCGGGTGCGCTGCTC
>CBDVDJ010000268.1:0-4934 GCA_965372695.1 uncultured bacterium | reverse complement strand
CTGTCGAGTGCCGGTTCCTCGACGACCACCTGCGCCCCCCATCCCACTATAGAGCCGGCGGCCTGCGCCCATGCGGCGCCGGTGACGGCGACGAGGATGAACAGGCACAACAGCCCCGAAGTCAACCCGGGACGTTTCACGATTGCTCCCCTTCACACTGGTAATGCGTTCAAAGACACGGTTGTTGGGTCACCGTTTATTATACCAGATTGTGTGCTATTATAACGGCTCGGGTCCGGGGATAGTCTACGGGAGGCGCCATGCTCACGATACGGTGTACGCAAAAGGTTCTCAAAAAGTACAAACTGCAGAAACGCCTGGAATCCGCCCCACCCGATCCGCCGGTTCCCGGCGCGATTTCGTCGAACGCCCCCAGTTCTTTCTTGAACGAGTGGTACGCCAACCTCATCCGGGTCGAGCGCCGGCACTTGGTCGTGTTCGTGAACGCGCAGACCTTGATGACCGTCGTTGTCCCCGCCGCCGGGCTCGGCCCCGACGCGCTCGTACGCGAGTTGCGCACCCGCTTTGCGAGTCTACTGACCAAGCTGGAGATAGACCGGCATCGGGTGGACGAAGCAGTCGCGACGATGGATCCGGTCGTGTGGGCCCGCACCGCCGACCGCCGAGTGATCTCTTCAATGAATAACATCTGCATGGAACTGGGGTACGTCTTCACCGTTGACCGAGCGAAGGGAATTCACGATCCGCTGAGCGGCGAGCTCTATGTCGCCCGCACGCCTTACAAGTACATCGGGTATCTCGCGCCGGTGGATATCTTCCGCGCTTTTCTTGACAAGAACGGTGTCAAGATCGACCGCCTGCGCGAGGAGCGCGAAACCGCCGCGCAGAAGAAGCGAAGCGGCATCGAGGTGCCGCCGGATCATCTCTTCGTTCGTAACGAGGGAGACGAATACTGGACGTTCGAAGCGCCCCGCGTCGACGAAGGAGTCCGGTCCCAGTTCGAAGAGGCGCTCGATCGGCACAGCGCGGACGACCTCGAAGAGGCCGAGCGCCTCTACCGGCGCCTGATCCGCCGCTACCCCGAGCACATCGACGCCATTCACCACCTCGCCGTGCTGCTCACCGAAACCGGCCGTCACGATGCCGCCTTCAAGTGGTGGAAGCGTGCCGTATCGCTCGGCCTGGCGTGCATCCCGCCCGGCTTCGAGAAGGGCCACGACCAGTTGTCGTCGCTCAATGTGGACAACCGGCCTTTCCTGAGGTCTTGCCACGGGCTCGGGTTGGAGTTCTGCGAGCGGGGGCGGATATTCGATGAGATCGCGATACTCGAGGACCTTCTCGAATTCGATCCCAGGGACATGAACGGAGCCCGGGCACTGCTGATCGAGGCCTATTATGTTGCCAGGCTTCCGAAGCGCACCGCCCTGCTCCTCGAGCGCTACCCGGACGACAAACTGATCGCGGACACGGTCGACTCGCTGGCCCTTGAGCTGGCAATCGACGCCGGCATCGTGCCACAACCACCCGCTCCCGATGATACCGGCCCGGCGACGGCGAGAGAACCTGACATCGATCGGCGGAGGATCCACTGATCACGCGACACTTCGACCTGAAAATGAATATGCGGCTTTAATAAGAAATTCTTCGACTTCAGGAGGGTCTCGGTTTACCGTACAACAATGAAATTTCCCCAGATCATCCAGGGTGGAATGGGCATGGGCGTCTCCGACTGGCGGCTCGCCCGTGCGGTCTCCTCGCGGGGGAACATCGGCGTGGTCTCCGGGGCGGCGATCGATCTGATCCTGGCCAGGCGTTTGTTGTTGGGAGATCCGGGCGGCCACATGCGCCGCGCTCTCGCGGCTTTCCCGGATCCGTCCATCTCCCGTCGCATCATCGATCGCTATTTTGTGGCCGGCGGCAAGCCACCAGAACAACCTTTCGCGGCCAAGGCGATGGTGGGCCACAAACTCAGCCGGCACCTCGAAGAGCTGTTGATCGCCGCCAACTTCGTAGAGGTATATCTCGCCAAGGAAGGCCATAGCGGCCTGGTGGGTATCAACTTCCTGCACAAGATCCAGCCGCCACTTCTTGCGTCGCTCTACGGGGCGATGCTGGCCGGCGTCGACATCATTATCGTGGGCGCCGGGATCCCCCTCGACATTCCCGGGATCATCGACGGCCTCGTCCAATCGGAGCCCGTGGACCTCAAACTCCATGTCGCGGAGGCGGAAAGCGGACGTATGCACAAGATTTCTTTCGACCCGAAAAACGCGCTCGAAGAAGCCCCCCCGTCCTTGCGGCGGCCTCTTTTCTTTCCCATCGTATCCTCGTCCACCCTGGCCAATATCATGGTCAAGAAGTGCAAGGGGAAAGTAGATGGCTTGATCATCGAAGAGCCTTCGGCGGGCGGCCATAACGCCCCGCCGCGCGGACACACGGAGCTCAGCCCGGAAGGCGAACCCGTTTACGGCCCACGGGATGTGATCGACTTCGAGGCCATCAGATCCCTCGGGATCCCCTTCTGGATGGCGGGTTCTTATGGCAACCCGGAGAAACTCGCACAGGCCCTGGCCGCCGGAGCGGAGGGCATCCAGGTGGGAACGCTTTTCGCCTTCTGCGAGGAGTCCGGACTGCGAGAGGATATCAAGCGTGAAATGATCACGAGATGCCAGGGTGACACACCGCGTATTTTCACGGATCCGGTCGCTTCACCCACCGGGTTTCCTTTCAAGGTTCTCTCGTTTTCAGACACCCAGTCGGAACCCGACGTGTACGCGAAGCGCCACCGGCAAAGCGACCTGGGCGACCTCCGCGAAGCCTATGAGCGGCCCGACGGGACCCTCGGGTGGCGCTGTCCGGCGGAAGACCCGGAAATGTACGTTCGCAAGGGAGGGGCCCTCGAGGACACCGTCGGCCGGAAGTGTCTCTGCAATGGCTTGATGGCCAACATCGGCCTGGCGCAGGTCCGCAGCGAAACGGGGGAGGAACTGCCCCTGTTGACCTGCGGAGACGAATTGTCCGGTATCCTCCAGGTGCTGGGCTCTGGTGAAACATCCTATACGGCATCCGACGTGATCGATTTCCTGCAGAGCGCTCTTCCCCCGCCTCAGTAAGCACGAACCACCGTTTTCGTAAAACCGTGATGGTCTTCTTCTGACGCGAATTGCTCGAAAAGGTTCTATATAATATGAATTTTATACTTTCATATTACATAATACGTTCCATCTTATTGTAGAACACATGGTTACAGTCGGTCGAACCATCCAGAACCTTCACGGCCCGGGTGTTTTGTGCCATAATACCAAGTTGATAAACAAACTACCGATCTCACATTAACTTCCATCCGGGAGAAGCCCATGTTCCGCACACAAAGTCATACCCGTTTCATTATCACAACCCTCGTTCTCGGGCTCATCGCACTCACGCTGCCGGCCCTGACGGCGCAGGCGGGGAACCTCCCCGACTACACGCCCAACGCCAACGACAGCCGCGACCAGGTGCCCGACGCTTACAAGTGGAGCCTGACCCAGCTCTTCGCCGACGACGCCGCCTGGGAAGCGGAGATGGCGACGCTGGAACAAGAGATTCCGAATCTCTCCGCCTACCAGGGAAAACTCTCCGACCCGGCAGCGCTCAAGAAATGCCTCGACCTCTATTTTGACCTGCACGACCGCGCGAGCCAGGTCCAGCAATACGCCAACCTCGCGCGTTCGACGAACCTGACCGACCCGGTGAGGCAGGTCCAGATGCAGCAGAGCCTGACGTTGATGGAAGAGCTGATGGCCGCGTCGGGTTTCATCCGCGGCGAAGTGCTCGCGGTGGACGACAAGACGATGGCCGAAGTGTACAAGGACAAGAACGGTCCGGCGGAGTACCAGGGTTACCTCGACAACCTGCGCCGGCGCCGCGCGCGCGTGCTCGACGCCGACGCCGAGCGCGTCATGCAGCTGGCCGGAGACAACCTCTGGGCCGAGATCGACCTGAACGAGATCCCGAGCCCGATCGAGCAGAGCTTTCGCGCGTTGATGTCGGACATCAAGTGGCCGGTCATCCACGACGTCGACGGCAAAGAAGTGCAGCTCACACTCTCCAACCTGGGCCGTTTCCGCGCCTCGTCCGACCGCGCGGTGCGCCAGGAGACCATGACGGCGTTCTTCGCCACGCTCCGGCAGTACCAGCACATCTTCGCCGCCCTCCTGGGCGGGCAGTTCGACCTCGACGTCGCCTACGCGCGGGCGCGCCACTACGACACGGCGCTCGAGGCGTACATGGACAAGGACGGCATCGCCACGGCGGTCCACGACAACCTGATCAACACGGTCAACGCCAACCTCGAGCCGCTCCACCGCTACGTCGAGCTGCGCAAGCAGGTCCTCGGCCTCGACAACCTCCACATCTACGACCTCTACGTCCCCATGGTGGCGGCGGCCGAGATGGACGTGACGTACGAAGAGGCGATGCAGATCCTCCCCGCAGCGCTCGCGCCTCTCGGCAAGGAGTACGTCGATCTTCTCGTCCACGGACTCGACCCGGCCAACGGATGGATCGACGTGTACCCGAGCAACGACAAGCGCAGCGGCGCCTTTTCGGCCAGCGTCTACGGACGCAACCCGTACGTGTTCATGAATTATCAGAACAGCCTCAACAACATGTCGACGCTGGCGCACGAGTACGGCCACGCGCTCCACAGCTATCTCGCGATGAACAATCAGCCCTACCAGGGCTACCGCTACGTGCCTTTCCTCGCCGAGATCGCCTCGACGTGTAACGAGGCGCTCCTCTCCGACTACCTCGTCGCCATATCGAAGAACAAGGACGAGAAAATCGGCATCCTCGCCGCCGAACTCGAGACGATCCGCACGACGATTTATCGCCAGACGCTCTTCTCCGAGTTCGAACGCAAGGTGCACGGATACGTCGAAGACGGCACGCCCATAACGGCCGAGCTCCTCGACGAGACCTATGCCGGCCTG
>CBDVDJ010000267.1:0-4943 GCA_965372695.1 uncultured bacterium | reverse complement strand
GCGCGCACGTTGGTTTCAAACGGGGTGCCGGTGCTCCATGTGTCCATGGCGGCCTCCTGGACCAGGGCGTACGCGTCCTCTCGCGAGAGGCCTGCCTGCGCCAGCTCGATGAGCAGCTTCTGGGAATATATCAGCCCGTGGGTCATTTCGACGTTCTTCATCATGTTCCCGGGGTAAACGAGGAGGTTGTCCATGAGCCGGGTCCACTTCACCAGCATGTAATGCAGCGTGATGGTCGCGTCGGGGAGGATCACGCGCTCGATCGACGAGTGGCTGATGTCGCGTTCGTGCCACAGGGCGACGTTCTCGATGGAGGCGGTGGCGTAGCCGCGGAGCAGGCGCGCCATCCCGCACATGCGCTCGCTGAGGATGGGATTTCGCTTGTGGGGCATCGAAGAACTCCCCTTCTGCCCCTTCTTGAAGAATTCCTCCACCTCGAGCACCTCGGTACGCTGCAGCCCCCGGACCTCGACGGCCATCTTCTCGATGGTGGCGCCGGCAAGGGCAATGGCGCCGACGAATTCGGCGTGGCGGTCACGCTGCACGATCTGGGTCGACACCGGCGCGGGCTTGAGCCCGAGTTTCTCCATGACGAGTTCTTCCGCCCTCGGGTCGAGATGGGCGTAGTTGCCCACCGATCCGGAGACCTTGCCGTAGGACACCAGTTCGACGGCGCGTTCCAGGGCGCCCCGCCGCCGGCCGAGTTCGTCGTACCACACGAGCAGCTTGAGCCCGAACGTGGTCGGCTCGGCGTGGACCCCGTGGGAGCGGCCGATCATGATCGTCTTCTTGTGTTCGATCGCGCGCCTCTTGACGGCGTCGCGCAGTTCGTCGAGGCGCGCGAGCAGGATCTCTCCCGCCTGCTTGAGCTGGAGGGAAAGCGCCGTGTCGAGCAGGTCGGAGCTGGTCAGCCCCAGGTGGACGTAGCGTGAGTCATTGCCGATGTATTCGGCCACGTTGGTGAGAAAGGCGATGACGTCGTGGTCGGTGGTGGCCTCGATCTCGTTGACGCGCTCCACGGTGAACGCCGCCTTTTCCCGGATGCGTTCGACGGCGTCGGCGGGGATTGTGCCGAGCTCGCTCAGCGCCTCGCACACGACGATCTCGAAGTCGAGCCACTTCTGGAACTTGTTCTGTTCGGACCAGATGTCCCCCATCTCGGGCAACGTATATCGATCGATCATTTCAAATCTTTCGTTTTTAAATGTCGTCGGGGCGTTCTTCCAGGACCAGGGTGACCGTTTCGCGCCTGCCCTTGCGCTCGATGACCGCTTCCAGCTCGTCTTTGACCCGCGCCGGAACCACCACACGGTTTACGTGGTCGATGTTGCGCAGCGCGATCCCGTTGATCGAAATCAGCAGGTCACCCGCACGGATTCCCGCCTTGTACGCCGGGCCGTCCTCGTAGATCCGCTGTACCAGCACCCCACCGACCTTGTCGAGGTCCATCGCCGCCGCCACCGCCGGGGTGATGTCCATCCCCGTCATCCCCATGTACACGTCCCGGACCCGGCCGAAAGTCATGATCTCCTCGACGATCCATCGCACCCGGTTGATTGGAATCGCAAAACCGATTCCCTCGCTGCCGCCGCTGCGCGAAAAAATCGCCGCGTTGATCCCGATCACGTCGCCCTCCGAGTCGACGAGCGGGCCACCGCTGTTGCCGGGGTTGATCGCCGCGTCCGTCTGGATCATGTCCTTGAGGATCTGGTCGTGGCTCGCCTCGGCCTTGACGTCGCGGTGAAACGCGCTCACCACCCCGACCGTTACCGTCGGGTGGGGGTCGTCCAGCAGATGCCCGAACGGGCTGCCGATCGCGATCACCCACTCCCCCACCATCAGACCGTCGGAGTTTCCCATGTTCGCGTACGGCAGGTCGCTGGCATCCACCTTGATCAGCGCCAGGTCGTAGCGCTGGGCGGATCCCACCAGCTTTGCCTGCAGATCCACACCGTCGGGAAGCGTGACCCAGATGTTCTCCGCACCCCTGATCACGTGTTCGTTGGTGATAATGTACCCGTCCGGCCGGATGATGCATCCGGAACCGTATCCGCCGACCTTGCGCTTGCGCACCGGCCAGTTGCGGTTGAACCAGTCGTCCCAGAATAACGGCCGGGTGCGGTACGTTTCGGTGCGCACCACGGTGACGTTGACCACGGCCGGCGCGACCACTTCCGTGGCGCGGACGATGGCGTTACGCCGGCTGTTACCGATGGTCTCTTCTTCGCTGCCGGAGTGACTCACTTCGCCGTAGCCCGCGCCACCGGTTTCGCCGCCGCCCGCCGTGCCGCTCGAGCCGCGGAAAAATACGATACCCGCCACCACGGCGAGACCGACCACCACGCCCGTCAGCGCGCCGAACAGATACGGCGCTATACCGAATCTCTTGTTCCGGGATTCCAGATCGTACATGTTACTTCGCCAGGGCTTTGACCTTTTCCCAGTCTCTGTTGAACGCGGCGATTCCCAGGTCGGTCAGCGGGTGCTTGAGCATCTGCATCAGAACTTTGGTGGGAATGGTCGCGACGTCGGCTCCCAGTGCGGCTGATTCGAGTACGTGCTGCGTGTGGCGGATGCTCGCCACCAGCACCTGCGTCGAAAAAGCGTAATTTTCGTAGATTTCGATGATGTCGGCGATCAGGCCCATGCCGTCTATCCCCACGTCGTCGAGCCGCCCCACGAACGGGCTGATATAAGTTGCTCCGGCCTTCGCGGCGAGGATCGCCTGGTTGGCGCTGAAGCAGAGCGTGACGTTCGTGTTGATATTGTCGGCGGACAACTGTTTGACCGCCTTGATGCCTTCGGCGATGAGCGGGATCTTGATGACAATGTGGTCGCTGATCTTCACCAGGTCGTGTGCCTGCCGGATCATCTCGTCGCAGTCGTCGCTCACCACTTCGGCGCTGACCGGCCCCCCGACGATGTCGCAGATCTCTTTCATGACGTCTTTGTAGTCGCCGCGATTTTCTTTGGATAACAGGGACGGGTTGGTCGTCACGCCGTCGATGACGCCGAGCGATACGGTTTCACGGATTTCATCGATGTTCGCTGTGTCCAGAAATATTTTCATGTCGGTCCTTTCATCAAGCGTCGAGCATACGCCTTGCGGCGGTAATTTCCGGAGTATAACACCATCGCGGCATCCGCGACAGCGAGAAGAGGCGGCCCGGCCTACCCGACGGGGTAGTGCGCTTCCACCAGGGTAAGGCCGCACGCCGGCGCCGTCGGGCCCGCCTCCCCGCGGTCCTTTTTACCCAGGATCTCCCCCACGCGTTCCGGATCGAAGCGCCCCCTCCCCACTTCGATCAATGTGCCCACCATATTCCGGACCATATGGTGGAGGAAACGATCGGCCTTCACGTCGAATGAGATCACCGCGCCGTCGCGCCCGAGCGACGCGTCGAGCACGTGGCAAACGGGTGAAACGTTTTCATCGAGCGGAGCCCGGGCAAAGCTCGTAAAGTCGTGTTCGCCCACCAGCAGGCGCGCGCCCTCGGACATCCGGTCGCAGTCCAGGCGGTAACTGGTGTACGCCAGGACCCGCCGGAAAACAGCGGTCGGCGCCGTGGTGATCTTGTACTGGTAACTCCGGGCGACGCAGCTGTAACGGGCGTGAAAACTGTCGTCGGCCGAAGCGCATTCGTGGACGACGATGTCGACGGGAAGTCTGCCGGCGAGGGCCCGCCGGATCTGATCCGGCTCCATCCGGGTATCGGCGAAAAAGTTGCATGTGAACCCCAGGGCGTGGACGCCCGCGTCCGTCCGGCCACAGCCGATGACACGGACCCCGCTGCCCAGCAGCCCGGAGAGGGCCTCCTGGAGTTCCCGCTGGACGGTCCGGACCCCCGGCTGGATCTGCCACCCGTGGAAGTCGGTCCCGTCGAACTCGATCCTGAGCCGGTAGTTGTTCATCTCTGATCCGCCGTTTCCGTCATGCCGCCGGGCCTTTCTGGAGCCAGATGATCGCGGCCAGTACCGCCGCCGTCGCCGCGGCCACCACGGCGTCGACCATCCCGGGCCGCGCCGGCGGAAGGGCCGTTCCCATGCGGTCCCGCAACCCGCGCAGTTCGACCACTGCGGCCAGTTGCCCTGAGCGATGGATCGCCGAAAGCAGGAGCGGTACGATCAACGCCCGCGCCGCGGCGGACCGCCGCGCGATGCCGCCGCCAAATTCGGCGCCGCGAAACGACTGTGCCCGGCGGATGCGGTCGAGTTCGTCGGTGAAAAACGGAATAAAGCTGAGGATCAAGAAACCGTGGAACGCCACCCGGTTGGCCAGCCGGATCGAAAACGGGCGGAGAATCGAGTAGATCCCCCTGGCAAATTCGACCGGCGGTGTCACCGCGAGAAACAGCGCCATCGCAACGTAGAGCACGGCCAGCCGCAGCGAGAAAAAAACACCGGCCGACACCCCGGCGCGGGAGAGCAGCGTCTTCCCGGCGACAGAAAGCAGCGCCTCACCCGGAACGAACACCCCGTTGAGCACAACGATCAGGATCAGCGCGGGCGCCAGCCGCCGGAGGTGCCCGTAAAAACGCGCGCCGGCCAGGGCGGCGGCGTACAGCAGCACGACCCACGCGAGCAGCAGGGCCATTGCCGCGCTGGTGGACACCAGCGCGAGTGACGCGGCGACGATCGCCACGAACAGCCCGACGCCGACCCGGGCATCGATACGGGGAACCGGTCGGTTTGACATGCCGTCGATTATATGGCCAGTCC
Organism: uncultured bacterium; assembly: GCA_965372695.1. Taxonomy (GTDB): domain Bacteria; phylum Krumholzibacteriota; class Krumholzibacteriia; order WVZY01; family JAKEHA01; genus CBDUWU01. The sequence continues at coordinate 224 of CBDVDJ010000267.1, read as the reverse complement.
GCCGGTTTATCAACAAATGGGTGCCTTGGAGCTTGACAGGCACGGCCGGGTTTGGAAGCATCTCGTCGGCGCCCCTCACCGGGGGCCGGTCAGGACCACTCAACGGCACGTTACCACGGGGGCAGGTATGCGATCGAAAATGATCCGGAAAACGACCATCGTCCTGTTGTTGACCTTGCTGGCGGCGGGGGCGGGCAGCGGTTCCAGCGTCACCGCCGGGCGTT
>CBDVDJ010000266.1:0-4976 GCA_965372695.1 uncultured bacterium | reverse complement strand
TGACCTTCACAAAGCCCGATCCGAAATCCTTGTCTACGACTTCGTCGGCGACGATGGGGAGCTCGCGCCCCACGATCGGCAGGGTGGGGGTTTCCCCGACCCTGCCCCGCTTGTCCTCGGCGTCGGGGCGGAGGGCGACCCCGGGGTCGCCCAACATCGTCTCGGGCCGCGGGGTGGCCACCACCAGGTTTCCACCGTCCGTCGGGTAACGGATCCACCACAGGTGGGAGTCCTTCTCCCAGTACTCGACTTCCTCGTCCGAGATCGCCGTCTGACACGAAGGGCACCAGTTGACGATGTAGTCACCCTGGTAGATGAGCCCTTTTTCGTGCAGCCGCACGAACGCTTCCCTCACGGCACGCGAACGGGCCTCGTCGAGGGTGAACGCTTCGCGCGACCAGTCCATCGCGCACCCGAGGTTTCGCAACTGCTCGACGATGACGCCGTGTTTGGCGTCCTTCCACTTCCACGCCTGTTCCTGGAACTCCTCGCGCGTCATGTCGGTGCGCCGGGTCCCCTCTTTGAGCAGCGCGTCTTCGACGACCTTCTGTGTGGCGATCCCCGCGTGGTCGGTACCGGGCAGCCACAACGTGTCGTATCCGCGCATGCGTTTCCAGCGGATCAGGTGATCCTGGACCGTATCCCCCAGCACGTGCCCCACATGGAGCACTCCGGTCACGTTCGGCGGGGGCAGGATGATGACGAACGGCTCCTCGCCGGAATCGACCCGGGGCTCGAAGATACCTGATTTTTCCCAGGTGTCGTTCCAGCGCTCCTGCGCGGTTTTTGATTCGAAGTGTTTATCCATAATTTTCCAGCCGCCGTCGGCATGGACACAGTATAAGCCATTTAAAGAATGAAGGATAGCATCGGCGTGCCGCGCTGGTCAATCTCAGAATGCGCGTTCGGCGAAAGGTCAGCGAAACCGCGGCGACCCCGGGGGGCCCAAATCGAACAACCCTCCCGGGGGCGTGTGCTACACTACCGACCATGGAATGTATCCAGAAGCAGATCACTCTCGCGCCCAGATCGCGGGGATTTCACCTGGTAACCGGCGAAATCCTCGATCAGCTACCGGAAATCGACGGGTTCAAGACCGGTGTCGCCCATTTCTTCATACAACATACGTCCGCGTCGCTCAGCGTCAACGAAAACGCAGACCCCGGCGTCCGGCGCGACCTGGAGTCTCATTTCAACGAGATGGTGCCCGAGAACGCGCCGTACTACGTACACACGGCGGAGGGACCCGACGACATGCCGGCCCACATCAAGGCGACCATGGTCGGAAGCAGCGTCACGATTCCCGTCACCGGCGGCAGATTGAATGTCGGAATCTGGCAGGGAATCTACCTGTGCGAGCACCGCGACCACGCCGGCGGCCGGAGACTCGTGGTCACCGTCTGGGGCGAGCGGGTGTAACGGCCGCAGGGCAGGTCAGACTTTCTGCCCGAACATCAGGAAGTGCCCGCTGTTGTCGGTGAGTTCGAACTCCCGCATGCCGTTTTCCTGATTTTCCGGCGGCGAGAACATCTCTATTCCCTTGCCGGAAAATTCTTCGTACAGGGAGTCGGCGTCTTCCACGTACAAGTACACGGCACACCGTTCGACCGGATTCGACGTGTCTTCCCTCTCCGAAATATGGATCCTGACGTTGCCCCGCCGGATGATCGCGTAGTATGGAGGGTCTCCATAGAGCGTCTCGATCTCGAATCCCAGAACTTTGCGGTAATATTCGGCCGTTTCGGCGGCGTTGTCGACGGGCAACACCGGCGCGGCGTCGAGGAAACGCTTGTCTGTTTTTGTCATATTACTCCCTCTCGTGTTACCCCTGCGGTTCCGGATCGGGGTACGGTTCGAGCGCACTCGAGACGGTGCCGGCACCGTTGACCAGAGTCAACACCTTGAGCAGGACACCGTCGAGCAGGGCATCCGGACAGGACGCCCCGCTGGTCAGCACGACTTCGACGGGACGCTTCGCAGGCAGCCATCCCTCCGTGACCTCGACTTCCCTTCTATTGAGGACGAAATGAAGAATCTTCTCTCCGGACATGATCTCATCCTCGCCGGCGACGAAGTAAGTCGGCATGGCGGCTTCACACAATTCAACGATGTGCGATGTGTTCGACGAATTGTAGCCGCCGACAACCAGCGCGAGGTCGGCGCCCCGCTCGGTAAGCGCGCAAGTGGCGTTCTGGTTTTCGTTCGTCGCGTAGCAGAGCGTGTCCGACGTATCGGCGAAGTGATCGGCGATCGCGCCGTCTCCAAACCGGGCGACCAGCGCCTGACGCAGAAGGCACGCGATCTCCCGCGTTTCCGTGGCGAGCATGGTGGTCTGGTTGACCACTCCTATCCGCTGGAGGTCGCCTGCGGCGTCGAACCCCGGCGAGCACTTGTGCCCTAAATGTCCTTCGAATTCGGCGGCGCCGACCTTGCCGGAGATGACCCCGGCGAGCAACCGGGCTTCTTCGAGGTCGCGCACGACCACCGTTGGCGCACCCGGCGCACTGTGTGAAAAGGTAGCCCGGGTCTCCTCGTGCGTTGCCTTGCCGTGCACAACCACGGTGAACCCTTTCGCGCCCAGTTCGGCGCTCCGTTTCCAGACCTTTTCGACGAAAGGACACGTCGTGTTGTACGTGTACGGGTCGATGCCGCGTTCGACCAGCTTCTCCTGCATCTCCAGCGTGGTCCCGAACGCAGGTACGACGACGATGTCTCCTCTGCCCACTTCTTCCCAGGGAACCAGCTGTTCCCCCGCCGGCGTGAACATGAAGCGTACGCCCCGCTCCCTCAGGTCGCCGTTGACCCTGGGGTTGTGGATCATTTCGCTGAGAAAAAACACGCGCCGGTCGGGGTTCGCCGCCAGCGTTTCGTATGCGATTTCGATCGCGTTTTCGACGCCGTAGCAGAACCCGAAGTGACGGGCCAGAACAATCCGCACCGGACCGAAATCCAGCACCGACGGAGAAAGGTCGCGCTTGCGCGGATCACGAGCCTGGCGTGCGCGTTTTACCCGCGAGATAATGGCCCCGCGGTAGAGGTCCTGTGTCTCGAATTTTCTTGCCATTACCGGGAGCATACAACCTCACGGCCCGTCCGTCGAGTTGAAGTACCGCAACGCCGGAGGATGTGGTAACATTGAAGCCGACGATGCCGATCCGCATTGACTGGAGGTGTGAATGAGCGCATCACGCGACGACTATTCGAATGATATCCGCCCGCTGGTTCGCAAGCTGGGCAAGCCGCCGGAAGAATGGCAGCGCAAGGACCTGTACGACTTCTGCTTGTCCGAACACATCGAGATCATCAACTTCCGCTACCCCGCACTCGACGGAAAGCTGAAGGAACTGAGGCTGCCGGTCAACGACCCCGTCTATCTCGAGCGCATTCTGACCGCCGGCGAACGGGTCGACGGCTCGAGCCTGTTTCCCGGGCTGTTCCGGACGAGCAAGAGCGATCTGTACGTGATCCCCGTCTATCGCTGGGCATACATCAATCCGTGGGCGAACGACGAGCTCGACATCGTCTGCCGCTTCGCCGACGGCGATGGACAGCCGTGCGCCGAGACGCCGGATAACCTGCTGCACCAGTCGGCGGAGCAGTTTGGAGAACGCACGGGTGCCGAGCTGCAAGCCCTCGCCGAACTCGAGTTCTACCTCTTCACCCGTCCCGAACACCAGCGCTTCACCGGCCGGGTCCAGCGTAACTACCACCAGGCGGCCCCCTACCTCCACTCGCGCGACGTCGCCGACAAAATCCTGCGGGTCGTCGGAGAGGTCACGGGGTGCGTTAAATACTGCCACACCGAAGTGGGGTACATGGACCGGATCGAATCGGACGAACCCGAGATCGACGGATGCCGGGTCGAACAGTACGAGCTGGAATTCGACCTGATGCCCGTCCAGGACCTGGGGTGCTGGCTGACGGTGGCGCGCTGGTTGATCCGCGAGATCGCCAACCGTCACGGGACAACGGCCACGTTCCTGCCCAAACTCGACGAGGGACTGGCCGGCAACGGGATGCACCTCCACCTCGCCGTATACCGCAACGGGCGCAACGCAATGAACGACGACGAGGGCGGTCTGTCCGACGACGCCCTGCGTCTGATCGGCGGGCTGCTGCGAAACGCCGGTACCATGACGGCATTCGGCAACACCGTGGCGGCGAGTTACCTCCGGCTGGTTCCCGGCCAGGAGGCGCCCACCAGCGTATGCTGGGGTTTCCGCAACCGGGCCAGCCTCATCCGCGTACCGCTGAGTTTTTCCGCGCCGACACGACTCGACCTGATCATGAACCCCGGCGAAAAGGGTAAATACCCCGAGGACCTCGCCCGCCCGACGGTGGAGTACAGGAGTCCGGACGGCAGCGCTTTTGTCCACCTGCTGCTGGCCGCGGTCACCATGTGCGCCGAACAGGGCATGATGGCGCCCGAAGCCGTCCACATCGCGAAGTCGCTGGAAGTATCGGCCGACCGGCCGGCGGACCCGGGAGCTCTCGAGCAACTGCCGGACACGGCGGTGGCGGCGGCGGCGGCGCTGAATGAGGGACGCGATTTTTTCGAGGAACGGGGAGTGCCCGGCGCGTTGATCGATATCGTCATCGACAAACTGAAGGACGAGTCCGATACCGGACTTTCAGACAAACTCCGTGCGCTGCCGGCGGCCGAGCGGCTCGCCGCCAGCCGGCGGTTGATGCACAAGGATCTCCACAAGCACTGACCGGACGCCGGCGCGGCGCCGGTTATCGGAAAGGAGGCCGTCATGGCCGTCTACGTCTTGATGACCAAGCTGACTCCGGAAGTCACCAGCGACATGAAACACCGGGAGCAGACGGGCAGGAAGTGGATCGGGCAAGTCAGCAAAAAATGCCCGGAGGTCAAGTGGCTGTCCCACTACGCGCTGCTGGGTCCCTATGACTTCATGGATATTTTCGAAGCGCCGAACGAGGAAGTGGCCGCCAAAGTCTCGATGATCACACTG
>CBDVDJ010000265.1:0-4985 GCA_965372695.1 uncultured bacterium | reverse complement strand
ATCGCCGAAAAGAAAAAACTCGCCAACGTCTCCGGTCTCTGCTACCGCCACGACCTTCTCCGCGTTCAGGCGATTGAGCGAATCCGCAACGGTGAAATCGGCGAGATTATGGCCGCGCAGTCCGACTACCTTCGGACGCCGTACAACCTCATTCCGAAAAAGCCGGAATGGTCCGAAACGGAATATCAGATTCGCAACTGGGAGCATTTCACGTGGCTCAACGGCGACGAAATCCAGCAGTCGCTCCTGCACAATCTCGACTCCGTCCTCTGGGCGCTGGATGATGAGCTGCCGGAAAGCTGCTACGCGCTCGGCGGCCGTTCGAGCGTTTTCAGCCCGGCCCTCGGCGACCTGTTCGACCACGCGTCGGTCATCTACGATTACGCCGACGGCAAACGAATCTACGGTGCGACCCGGACCGCCAAGAATTGCTTTTCCAGCAATATCGACGTTTTCCACGGAACCAAGGGGCGCATGGTCTTCAACGCGACCCGAATCCCGTTCATGACCGACACGCGGGGGAACGTAACATGGCGTCCCGACCCGAAAGACCGGATCCGTTCGATGTACGTTCAGGAGCATTACGACCTCATCAACTCCATTATGGAGGGCGAACCGATCAACGACGGATTCCGCATGGCGAATTCGACTATGGTCGGCATCCTCGGCATGATTGCCAGTTTCACGGGCAAAAGGGAGTCGTACCAAGAGCTGTTCGAGAGTCGGTTCAAAATTGAGCCGAACGTCGACAATCCGTCATTCGACATGGCGGTCGCGTCGCCGGAGCCGAACGGGCTTTACAAGATCCCCGTTCCGGGAGAGTATCAACTGAAAACAGAAAGGTAATTATTCCCATGAAATCGTCGCGACGACAGTTCCTGGCCCATTCGAGCGTTCTGCCGTTTCTGGGATTCCTGGCTCCGGGACATCAATCGCCGGAAGATTTTTGCGAGACGATGGAGGAGACGACCGCTCAGTACAAGGACCGCAAACAGGTCTTCAATATGTGCGGATACGCGGCGCCGGCGATTCCGAATCTGCGAGCCGGTTACATCGGACTCGGCAATCGCGGCTACGCGTCGATTCAGCGTCTCGGCCGGATGGAAGGAGTCGAAATCCGCGCGATTTGCGACGTGTACGACTTTCCGATCCGGCGGGCGAAAGATTTTCTCAAGTCGAAAGGCCGCCCCGAACCGGCGGTCTACACCGGCTCGAACGAGGCGTGGAAAGGGATGTGCGAGCGCGACGACCTCGATTTAGTCTATGTGCTGACCCCGACGTTCTATCATGCCGAAATGGCGCTTCACGTTATGACGTCGGGTAAGCACGCAGCGGTTGAAGTCTCGGCGGCGCAGCGCGTCGACGACTGCTGGCGACTGGTCGATACCTCGGAACGGACGAGAAAACATTGCGTCATACTCGAAAACTGTGTCTACGATTTCTTCGAGTCGATGGCGATCAATATGGCGCATCAGGGGGTCTTCGGCGACATCATTCACGCCGAAGGGGCGTATATCAATCCGGAACGTCCGCTTTTTCGCGAACCGCAACCGCCGCTGAGCAAGGAATCCGCCCCGTGGTACGGCTCGGTTCTGGCGCTTGCGCCGGGGAACCGGATTCCGACGCACGGAACCGCGCCGATCTGTCAGGCGATGAAAATCGGACGGGGCGACCGGCTCGATTACCTGACGTCGATGGAGACGGACGACTTTATCCGGGCGAAAACGGCGAACGAGCTTGCCGCATCGGGGAGCGTCTATCATCAGCAGTTCAAAAACAAACGGCACGCGGGGAACGTCAACACGACGATGATTCGCACCGTGAGCGGCAAGACGCTTCTGGTCGAGTTCGACGCCGTGAATCCGCGACCGTATTCGCGCATTTTCCAGCTCGCCGGGAGCAAGGGGTTTGCGCAGAAATACCCGCTTCCGCCGCGCATTTATCCGGACGGCGACTATCTCGCGAACGAGGCGGAAATGAAGGAGTTTGAGGAAACATACACGCCGGAGCTGGTCCGATTTATCGAGAAAACCGCGAAAAAATTCGGCGGTCACGGGGGCATGGATTTCACCGTCGATTGGCGGTTGGTCGACAATTTGCGGAATGGCCGACCGCTGGACGTGGATGTTTACGACGCGGCGATCTGGAGTTCGATCACGCCGCTGACCCTCTGGTCGGTGATGAACCGCTCGTCGCCGATCAACGTTCCGGATTTCACCTGCGGCGCGTGGAAGACGAATCCCCCGCTCAGCCTCACGCTCAACGGTGGCGGCAACACGGTGATTCGTGATGTTCCGGAATAAGAGGAACTGGCCCGTTTTGTCGCCGGGGTCAGACTTGGGTTTCGGTTTTCAAAGGGTAGAATCTTGTTTCTCGATATTTTACCTTTTACCGAAAGCGAAGCCATGCCGCGACCACCTCGCTTGCAGTTTCCGGGTGCGATCTATCACGTGGTGACTCGTGGAGATGGACGGAGGGCCTTGTTTCATGATGAAGGTCACTATGCTCGCGCGACAAAAGGACTTGCCGAAGAAGTCCAAAGGTCGGCTTGGGAAGTGCTTGCCTTTTGTTGGCTTTCGTTCGGGGGCAGCTGGTGGCGACGTTGCGGCGCCCGTGTGTCGTCGCTTGACCGGGTGTACGTTGGCGGAGCTTTCAACCGCGTTTGGCTTGGGACATCCCGACAGCTCGGCGAACCTGGTCCGTCGAGCGAAGACACGTAAATCCAAGCGGGCGCGTTTCCGTCAGCAAGTGAAGAACCTGGAGGCACAACTGCGATCGAAAACCGAAAACCAAGTCTGACCCCTGCGAAGTCCCCTTTCAGCGAAGCCCCCTCAATCTGTGAAGGGCATTCAGGGTCAGCAATTCGCCAACCATCTCAGGCTCAGCAGGTTGCCCGTCCGAGCCTGCCTTATCCGCTGCCAGTGTGGTTGATGCGATTCTCCAGGTCGGTCAAGGTTGCGAGAATGTCGTCGAAGGTGGCGGGCTCGCTGAGATACATGTCCCGCATCGCCTGATAATCACGCCGCAGCGCTGGCTGCCGTTCGGCTGGAGGGACGAGACGAAAAGTACCGGGCTTCGCCTGCCCATAGTTCGCCCACGAACTGCCGAAAAATTGACTCTTCCATTCCACAACCCGGTTGCGGAGGTCGTGTTGTTCGAGAGCGGTCTTCGCCGCAGGGTGCTTTGCCAATGCCGCAGTGTCCGCGTAATGCCTGGAAAACCTGTCCGGGGTCGGTTTCTCGGCCGGCCGGTGGTATTCCGTGTGGAGGATCGTCGCTTTCTCCCAGAAGCTCCGCTCCACTTCCAGGGCAACCACTTCGCAATGCCAATCAGGAAACGCATCGGGCAAGACTTCGGCCACCCACGGTCGAATCGCGTGCCGGCCGACTGGTTGCTGGTCGGTGAGAGAGCCGAATTCCAGTTTCACCGAGCGTTTGAGGTAATCGAACCCGACTGGCTGCGACGACGAGTAGTGGAACAGGAGAACCGGTGAGTTGGTGTTGGGGTCCGTCAGGAACTCGAACCACGCCCGCTCGTTATTTCCCAGCACTTCCACCACCGCTGCCTCCATCGCTGGGCCGATTTGGTCGCGCACGGCGAGTCCGCACGCAGCTTCTGCCCTTGTCATCCACTTGTTCGCCTGATTCCGGCTTGTGCCCGCTTCCGGGAGTTGCAGAAATTCGGGCGACAACGACAGGTCGATATCTTCCGAGAACCGCTCAATCACCCCGAACACCTTCGACAGCGAGGTTCCGCCCTTGAACACCAGGCTGCCCGCGAACTCCGACTCGAATAGAATGCCAAGCAGCCAGCACACCCAGAAGTCTTTCTCCAGGATCACCGGAGATACGTTACGCCGTAGCGCGGCCTGCTCGATATACAGGCGGCGTTCTTCGGGAGGCAGTTCAAGGAAGCCGATCTTCATGTCTCCTCCTCGGCGAGTTCCCGAAAGATCGGATGCATCCAGGCCGGGGCGAGCCGGGTGTCCTTGATGAGTTCCTTTCGCTTCTTGGCTGGAAGGGTGCGCTTCAGGTGTGCGCGCCGCTCCGGGGTCACATGCTCCTTGCCCAGCGCGCGAAGAGCCTGGATCAAAAGACCGCTCAACCGTCCCGCCGCCGCCATGTTCTTCGCGGTCGTCCGGCGGAGTTGGATCGTGGTTGAGCCAATCTTTACCGTCCGGCTTGGGCCGTCCGTCAAGAACACCGCCTTGGCTGGCACCTGCTCGGAGAGACCCAGGGCGTTCGCCGCATAGGCCCCCGCCGGCTGGAGACGGGTGTGGTCGCGACCAGCCAGAGCCTTGGCGACGGCTTCGGCGGATGGCTGGAGCGGCCCGAGCACTGGGTGCTCTTTCGGAAAATCGTACACCCCTCTGGCGAGGCGGCGAATCGTTCCTTTCCGAGCAAGCCGGTGCAGGGAGGTATCGACTGCTTCCCGGCTGCCCAAGTCCAGGAAATCTGCCGGAACAAACACGGAACCACGTCCGCGTCCTCGTATGGAAGCAAGTATCCTTGAGTCAATGCTTTGTGGCGACTTACCGGGTGTGTTCATGTAAGAAATAATAGCACGTTTTTCTTACACGTCAAGGGGCGTCCAAGCGCGTCCAAGCCAACATCCCGGATCGGCTGGATGACGCCATTCTGAATCCAGATTGGTGGTTATGACGTCGGTGATGCACCGACTCCTTGGTGTATCATTGCCGAGTTGAATGGCGCGGAGCGGCACGCTGACCGAGGGATCAAACGGCTTTTCCGTGGTGTCTTCATCGATTGGGAGAAACTCTCCCTTGACGTACCCACGCATCGCACCTGGCACCTGAGCGGCGGTGTGGAACCGCATCGAACACGCGCCGAAACTCCGCACTTGGCCGTGGCGGAGGCTTCTGGTGTGACGGCGACGGAGTATGTTGGCTTTCGTTCGGGGGCGGCTGGTCGCGACGTTGCGGCGCCCGTGTGTCGTCGCTTGACCGGGTGTACGTTGGCGGAGCT
>CBDVDJ010000264.1:0-5010 GCA_965372695.1 uncultured bacterium | reverse complement strand
CCAAATTCGTCGGCCGCGGACTGGGGCTCGCCGCCGTGCTGGGCATCATCAGGAGCCACAACGGCGCCATCAAGGTGGAAAGCGCCCCCGGGCTGGGCACGACATTCCGCGTCCTCCTGCCCGTCGGGAGGCTGGACAAGCCGGAGCCGGAAGATCAGGCCGACGGCGAACTGGCCGCGACGGCGGGCATCTCCGGACGCACGATCCTCGCCGTCGACGACGAAGAAATCGTGTTGTCGCTGATGACGCGGGTGCTCGAATCGGCGGGGGCGATCGTCCTGACGGCGGACAACGGCCAGTCAGCCGTGGAGTGCTTCCGCGACAACGAGGACGAAATCGACTGCGTCGTGCTCGATCTCACAATGCCGGAAATGGACGGGGAAGAAACGTACCGCGAACTCCGCCGGATCCGGGACGACGTGCGGGTGGTCATATCGAGCGGTTACGCCGAAGAAGAAGTGACCCAGCGCTTCGAGGGACACAACGTCGGTGAGTTCATATCGAAGCCGTTCCGCCCGAACGAACTCCTGCGCGCCGTCACCCGCGTGCTGCCCGGTACCGAGCCCCCGCCGGCAGGGCGCTAGATGCCGCAGTAACGGTCGTCGGGGGGCCCGAGACCGATTTCCGGGTCGAGCAGGAAATAGTCCTCGAACGGATCCGTGAAATTCTTCGGGTAGTAACTCCCGCTGGCTTTGTCGACGACGTACTCGCCCTTGTAGTCACCCGCGGCGATACGGTGCAACATTTCGACCAGGCGGTCGACGTCTCCGGTGTGGTTGTAACACCCGAAGCTCATGCGGACCATTCCCGGAATGCTTGTCTTGTCGCCGGCGAGAAATCGCGCGCGCCATCGTTCCTGCTCTCCCTCCGAGAGACCCAGCAGGTGAACGACGTACGGGTGGGCGCAGAAGCACCCGCTGCGCACGCCGATACCGCCTTCGTAACCGAGAATCGCCGCCACGAGAGACTGGCTCATACCGTCGAGCAGAAACGGGATCACGCCGACCTTCTCCCCCGCCCCCGAGGGGTGCATCTCGCCGAATATGCTGATCCCCGGCACCTGGCCGAGCTTCTCCAGCGCGTAAACGATCAGCTTGTGTTCGTGGGCGGCGATGTTTTCCATGCCCGTCTCCATGAGCACCCTGGCCGCGGCCGCCATCGCGACGGCGCCGACGACGTTGGGACTCCCCGCCTCGTCACGGTCGGGCGTCTCCGCCCAGTGAACCTCGTCCGGCGTGACCACGTGAACGGTCCCGCCGCCGCTGTATTCGGGGCCGGACCGCATAAATACTTCTTTGGCCCCGATCAGGGCGCCGGTGCCGAAAGGCGCGTACATCTTGTGGGCCGACAGGGCGACGAAGTCGAGGTGCTCCGGGTCGTCATCGGGTTTCATGTCGATCGGGGCGTGCGCCGCGATCTGGGCGCAGTCCGCGACGAACAACGCGCCGGCCTCGTGGGCTTTGCGCGCCAGCCGGTGTATGGGAACAATGAACCCCGAGACGTTGGAAGCCGCCGTCACCGCCACGACCTTTACCCGATCCTTGTGCTCGGCCAGCTTGCGGTCGAAGTCATCCTCGTCGAGGCGCCCTTCGGGTGTCGCGTCGACGTGGACGACGCGGCAACCCCGGCCGCGCCACGGCAGGTCGTTGGAGTGGTGTTCGAGGCGGGTCGAGATCACGACGTCTCCGGGGCCGACACCGAGCCGGTACGACAACTTGTTGATCGCCTCGGTTGCATTCTTGCCGAAGATAACCGTATTGGTTCTGCGGTCGGCCTTGACGAACGCGGCGACGATCTCCCGCGCCTGTTCGTAGGCGACCGTGCTGAGGCGCGACTTGAAACCGGTCCCGCGGTGGACGCTGGAATAATACGGCATGAACTTCTCCACCGTTTCCATGACGTCGCGCAGCGGCGGAGTGCTGGCCGCGTTGTCGAGATACACGTAGGGGGCAACGCTGCCGTCGAGAAGCGGCGCCTCGTTGTCGATGCCCACGATCCGGTTGCGGAAGTCCACGTGGGCGGAGGACGATGGGTCTCTGGTCATGTCGGCACTTTCTTTGACGAGGGGGGTGACGGGACGATTTCGGGTTTTCGCGCCTGGATCGGCGGAAAGTGCATTTTATCCATGGAGAGGCTTCCGGTCAACCCCGGCGACAATATACGTCTGGAGACCCGCCCCGCGAACGTGTAAACTCAATAACCTCTACCAGAAAGAGTTACACCAGCCGCCCCCGATTGCGAAGGAGCCCCGATGACCGCCAGAAACAAAGCCACCCGAACAGCCAGCCAGAAACTCCAGCAGTCACTCCAGGAGAGCCCCGCGTACCGCCTCGCCTACGAAGACACCGGATTCCTAAACGAGGACGAGCAGCGGCCGGTCCGGCTCCTCCTCGAGCTCCAGAAGCCCGAGGTGCGGCTGCGCGAGTACAAGATTCAGTCGACGATCGTCGTGTTCGGCAGCGCGCGCACGTTGCCGCCGGACACCGCCCGGAAACGGCTGAATGAACTGCTCAAGAAGCAGAAGCAGAGCGCGCGAAAGAACCGCTCACTCGAGCGCGACATCGCCCGTGCCCGGCGGCAACTGGTTCAGTCGAATTACTACGAGGAAGCGCGGCGGTTCTCCCGGCTCGTCTCGCAGGACTTCATGGAAACCAACCGCAAGGATTTCGTCGTGGTGACCGGCGGTGGGCCCGGGGTTATGGAGGCGGCCAACCGCGGCGCCCACGACGAACGTCAATTGAGCATGGGACTCAACATCACGCTACCCATGGAACAGAAACCCAACCCCTACATCAGCCCCGAGTTGTGTTTCCAGTTCCGCTACTTCGCCGTCCGCAAGATGCACTTCCTCCTCCGTGCGCGGGCGATGGTCGCTTTTCCCGGCGGGTTCGGGACGATGGATGAGTTGTTCGAAGCGCTGTGCCTGATTCAGACGGGCAAGATGCCCGTGATGCCGATCGTGCTCGTCGGCCGCAAGTGGTGGAACCGCATCATCGACTGGGAGTTTTTTGTCGAGGAGGGCGTCATCGATGCCGACGACCTCAAGCTCTTTACCATGGTCGACACGGCGCAGGAGGCAGTGGACGCGATCTACTCTTTTTACGGCGGCGGAGTCCCCCCGGCCACGGATACCATATAACCCGGGACTGGCCAACAATGTACACTTCACCATCCAGATATATATAGCCTGTTTGGTCATATAGTGTTATGCAACAACGCCGTATCGCTCGAGACACGTCTGTGGTACAATACCCGAGTCTTCGACCCGAATGTCTCCGGCGTGAACGGAACGCGCGCTCGCGCCAATCACCCTTTGCACGGGAGCTTCCATCATGCGAACCAACCGTCACGCTGTACTCATCCTGACGTTCACTGCCCTCTTCGTGCTGATCGCCTCGCAGGCCTTCGGCCGCAACCCCTACCGCAAGGCATTCTTCACCGTCTACCCGTCGGCAGAGAACACCCAGCTCGATGATCTGCCCGGCAACGCCGGCCACTGCGGCGTCTGCCACTACGACTTCGACGGAGGCGGTACGCGCAACTGGTACGGCGCCGCCGTCGAGATAGCACTCGTCGGCGCACCCGACACGGAAACGGCGATTCTCTCGATCGAGGGTGACGACTCCGACGGCGACGGTTACACAAGCCTGATCGAGATCACTTCGCTGCTCTTCACCAACACGCCGACCTTTCCCGGCCTGATCGCCGCGGATACAGCGTTGGTATCGAATATCCCCGTCGCGGAAATCGACACCTTGCTCACACCGACGGGCAGCTCCGACACCACACCACCCGTGGTGACGGTATTGACTCCCGCCGGTGGCGAGATATGGGACGCGATGAGCACCTGGTCCGTCACCTGGAGCGCGACCGACGCCAGCGGCATCGACTACATCGACGTCTGGCTCTCCACCGACGCCGGCGCGACGTACAAGCAGGTCGCGGCCAAGGAAACGGACGACGGTACCCTGGACTGGTTCGTACCCAACCGGCCGGGCGGGTCCAGCATCATCCGCGTCGTCGCGCGCGACCTTGCCGGCAACTTCGGTTCCGGGACCAGCGGCACGTTCACCATCATCGGCAGGCCCGCCGGGCGCGCCCCGACGACGATGCGCGACGTCGACATGCCCGGGTCGCAACCGTTCGAGGCCAACACCTTCGAGGATCCCGACACCAATTGCGCCACGTGTCACGGCAACTACAACTATCTCGTCGAACCCTGGTACCAGTGGAACGGCAGCATGATGGCGCAGGCCATGCGGGATCCCCTCTTCCTCGCCTGTCTCGCCGTGGCGGAACAGGACGCGCCTTCGGTCGGCGACATGTGCCTGAAGTGCCATACGCCGACGGGCTGGCTGGAGGGACGGTCGGTCGACACCAGCGGCGGCCTGCTGCGCGGGACCGACATCGAGGGAATTCATTGCGACTTCTGCCACCGCCTCGTCGACCCCGTTTACAAGCCGGGAATCAGCCCGCTCGAAGACGTCGCCATTCTCGACTCGCTCTCACTCGGACCGCCTCCGGTATCGTCCAACGGAGGGTTCGTCAACGACCCCTCGCCGATGCGCCGGGGCCCCTACAGCGACGCCATCGCCAGCCACGCGTTCCTCGAGTCACCGTTTCACAGAGAATCCGACGTATGCGGCACGTGTCACGACGTGAGTAACCCCGTCTACAACGCCGGCCCCACGCCGGGCGACTACGTACTCAACGACTTTGATACGCCTCATCCCGACGGCGACCTGCGCAACATGTTCCCCGTCGAGCGCACTTACAGCGAATATACGATGAGCGCCTACGCCAACGGCGGCGTGTACGCGCCCCAGTTCGCCGGCAACAAGGCCGACGGCATCATAGAGACGTGCCAGGACTGCCACATGCGCGACGTGAGCGGCGTCGGCTGCAGCGAACCCGGCGCGCCCACGCGGGCGGACCTGCCGCTCCACGACCTGACCGGCGGCAACTACTTCATCCCCGACATTCTGCCGGCGATGTTCCCCGGCGAGGTCG
>CBDVDJ010000263.1:0-5017 GCA_965372695.1 uncultured bacterium | reverse complement strand
TCAGCTTCGTTGCCGTGGGAGTAGCGTGGGGATAATGAAGGTCGACGTCCATATCGAGCGACCCGTCCAGTCCGTAGGGCTCCAGTGCCGGCAAAAAGACGGTCAGCTGCTTCAGTCGTAGACCCTGCGTTTGCGCCGTCGCGTCGATCACGAGCCCCCGGGGGCCGCCGGACGTTAATTTTCCGTCCATGGCGAACGGCGTCGATTCAAGTCGTCCCGAGACGCCCTTTGCGCTGGCTTCGACCGTTTTGTCTCGCGACAGCGTGAATTGTCCCCGGAAGTCCTCCAGCTTGTAGTTGTCCGGATGACTCGTTGCGTCGATTCCGTCGACGTCGGCGCGCAGGTAGGCGGTCCATCGATCCGGGCGGGCCAGGTCGTACTCCGACCGCAGGTCGAGTTCGACCGACCCCGACAGTGACGAAAGTCCGTATTCGTTCAGCATCCGTTGCGTGTCGGGATCGGTCGATTCCGGAATCGCCAGCGGGCCGTTGACGGCGACCTCGAACCTTGGTCGGGCGGTGAGCCGGGTGATGCTGACGTCCATGGCGGGCAGGCGAAAACCCCGCCAACTCGCCTCGAAATCCTTCGCCGTCACGTCGTCGTCGTGAATCTCGATGGAGCCGGAAATGGACTCGATCCTGTGGAGCCGGGTAAAGAGAAGCATCGACAGATTCTCCAACCGGATGGCCGCCTCGAGGCCTTTGAAAAGCGATAGCGGATCGGAGGCAATATCGCCTGTGTAGAACTCTGTCTTCGTCAGCCTGGAAATGTGGATGACGCCGCCACCCGCCATGATGTCCTCGACTGTTTCCTCGTCCCGGTCGAGCAACTTCCATGGTATGAGCTGTGCGGCGCCGGACAATGGAATCCGGCCGTCAAGGGACGTGCCGCTCACGTAGGTCTTTCCGTCACGCCTGCCCAAGCGCGCTTGCGCCCTGATCGACAGATCGCCGAGAGACAGGTCGAGCGAGTCGAGCGAGAGGACGCCCGCGGAAATGCCGGCCTTGAACCTGACGGTCATCTTGCCATCGGGGATCGGATTGTCCCACGCCGACAGATCGGTATAGGAAAGGCCCGACAGGTCGATCGTTCCCTGTGCTGACGCCGGATTGTCCGTATCGGCCTTGAAATCGATATCGATCGATATGGCGCCGTCGAGACGCTCGGCGACCCTGGAGCCTTCGAGATAAGGCTTGATTACGTCGCAATGGAAATGCTTGACGGCGACGGATGCCTCGATTGCGGGGTCCATTATCCCGGGCCCTTCGACGAGCCCGCTGAATACTCCGTTGCAGACGAATTCCCCCATGCCATTTTTGCGCGTGTCGCTGAAGCGGAGTCGAAAGGTGGCCCGGGCGCCGGGCGCCAGGTCGGTCACGTCGAGACGCAGATCGCCAAATTCGTGGATGGCAGGCGGGCCGGCGCGGGTAACGGAATCGATGACGGTCACGCGCCCCTCGGTGACACGGATCTTGTCGACCCTGACGTGGTAGGCCGGCGGCGAGTCGTGTCCGGATGAATCCGGGGGCGCCGGTTCTCTGGTGGTTTTTGTCGGCGGAGACAGACGGACCGTGAGAATGGGGCGCTTCACTGTCAGTCCCGCGACCTCGACGCGTTTCGAGAAGAGCGGGCGTATCGAGATTCTGACGGAGAGGCTCTTCAGGTCGAGGTCTATGGGTATGGCGGTCGCGTTCCGGATGACGAGGCTGTCGACCTTGACCCAGAGTCCCGTCGACAGTCCCCAGTCCATATTTCCCAGCGCGATGTCTCCGCCGAGAGCCCGCTCGAGCTCCGCGACAACGCGGTCGTGATAACGGTCGGGGTCGAGGAGGCGGGGGACGACGACGAAAGCCGTGATCAGGAGTCCGACGACGGCGGTCGCGACGATAATAAATTTTTTTCCGGGACGCTTTACCATGGCGGCAAGGATAACCCGCGGTTCACCCAGATTCGACATATTTTTGTCGTGCGAGACGTCGCACGACAGGATAAAGTGTTTCCCGATGAACATCTTCCGCAAGAATAATGAATCTTCGGCCCGTTCCGTACGAGGGACCGGCACCCTGCTGCTGGTGCTTTTCTCGGTGGTGTGGGCCCAGGCGGGCGCCGCGCAGTCGCCGTATGTCCTCGAGTCGAAGCGCGAGTGGATTCTGCTCGGGAGTGGCGCCGTGCTGGGCATTTCCGCGCTGGCAATCATTCAAAACGTCGAGCCCCTTTCGCTCGAGGAAATCGCCTCGCTCGACCCGGAGGATGTTAACAGCTTCGATCGCTCCGGGATCCAGCCGTACCGGGACACCCATGCCGGCGACGCGCTGCTGTACGCGTCATTCATTCTGCCTCTTACGCTGCTCGGCCCCGGCGAAACCAGGGAAGACTGGAAGACCCTCGGCGTGATGTGGGCGGAGACGGTCCTGATCGCCGCGGGGGTGAATGGTGTCGTAAAGGGACTGGTGTTGCGGACGCGTCCGTACGTTTACCACCCGGAGACCCCGATGGAAGATAAACTGGCCGTGGACGCCCGCCTTTCGTTTTATTCCGGACACATGAGCGCCACGGCGGCGAATTGCTTTTTTGTGGCGAAGGTGTTCAACGACTATCTCGACAATTCGGCCGCGAAGGCCGCGATCTGGACGGGCGCCGCGTTGTACCCGGCTCTGACGGGATACCTTCGGCGTGACTCGGGGCACCACTTCCGGACGGACGTGATCACAGGGTACTGTATCGGCGCGCTGGTGGGGTACTTCGTACCCGAACTGCACCGCGTTAGAACAACGGACAAACTCTCGTTCTACCCGGTGCCGGTGGAAGGCAGCGTTGGACTCGGTATGCGGGTCGTATTTTGACCGTGGCCGACAAGGTGAAGGATGAACGACTCGATTGAACAACTGAATCGTGACTTTGGTCTCGCCGATCGTGTCGTATTCCGGGAGGGGAAGGGTGGCCTGCCCGTCGCGGTTCTGCGAAATTCGGCGGCGTCGGCGGAGGTCTGTCTGCACGGAGCCCACGTGACGTCGTTCCGGCCGCGCGGTCATGAAGACGCGCTGTGGGTGAGCGAACTCGCCGAATATCGATCCGGCAAGGCGATCCGGGGGGGGATTCCGGTTTGCTGGCCGTGGTTTGGTCCACATCCCGACACGGCCGGGCTTCCCCAGCACGGGTTTGCGCGCGTGTCAGACTGGAAGGTCTCGGCATCCGGCGCGCCGGATGAAGGGCGTTGCGAACTGTGTCTCACGTTGCGGGACGACGATTCGACGCGGCGGCTCTGGCCACATTCATTCGAACTCGAGCTGCGCGTGACGGTCGGGGACACCCTGGGCGTGGAGCTGCGAACGGTCAACACTGGTGACGCGACCTTCCGGGTGGGTGGGGCGTTACACTCCTATTTCCGGGTCGGGGATATCGGCCGGATAGAGATCGGCGGACTCGACGGACGCTATTACCTCGACCAGCTCGACGGCCACAACCGGAAATGCCAGACGGGCTTTCTATCGATTTCTGGAGAAGTCGATCGTGTCTATGTGGAAAGCAAAGACGCGTGCGTCATTCGAGACCCGGTTCTCGGTCGCCGGATCCGTGTGGAAAAGTCAGGGAGCGGTACCACCGTCGTCTGGAATCCATGGATCGACAAGTCGCTCCGTATGCTCGACTTTCCGGACGACGGATACAGGGAGATGGTTTGCATCGAAGCAGCGAACGCATTTCAAGACATGTACGACGTTGCTGCGGGTGAGCAACACGTGCTGTCCACGTCGATCGGGCTGGAATCCGCGTAACCGGATCCTATTCGAGATAAACCGCATGGAATCTGATAACGGTTCCGTCTTCGCCCCGCAGTTCGAGTGACTCTCCAAGAATTTCGTATGCGCTGATTTGTTCCAGTGCCCGAAACAGGGCGGATTCGTCGTCTATATAGGGGCACATGGCCATGGTGGACGCGAGCTGTCCGAACTTCAGCGCGCCGTCCCCGGTCTCGTAGCTCCCGAAAAACTGGTTACACCCCGCGAAACCCCTGACCTGTGATTCAGCCAGCTCCAGCAGCATGTGGACCTCGCGCTGGTCGGTATGGGTTCCGACGGTATCACCCGCAACGGATATGAGTTTCCAGTAAGTGTTGGCGAGCGGAGTCTCGACCGTGCTCGACTGGCAGGTTTCTCCCGGCCATGCGTTGAGAAAGCGCTCGACGACGAGCGACTTCACCTTCTTGTTCCCTTCCATGGCGGGCCGGTCCGCGATGAAACCATCGACGGCAATTAGAATGGGAGCGGCGGGGGCAGGGGATACGGAGAGATAAGCTCTTTCCAGGGCGGCATTGTCGCCTTCGTGGGCGACGGGTACCCGGTCGCCGGTTACGCAGTCGGTGAACGTCCCCGCGTCGGCCATATAGGTGAACATTCCGGCCATGGGCCGCGGCGATTCGGACGCCGGGGTGGCTTCGTCTTCCGAGTCGCCGCCGCACCCGGCGAACAACAGGACGGCGGCCAGCGAGAACGCAGTCCACGGGCTGAAACGAGGGGTCAGAGACATCACATATCCGCCTTTCGATCGGTTTGAGAGACTTTCAAAGTGATCGCGGGACTCTCGTTTTCACTGGTTTTGTCCTCGACGTCGTGCCGGTGTAAGCCGTCGATCATGCCCCGAAAAATATACAAAACGCGGTCGCCAAGCGTACACAGGTAGAGATGAATCACGAGAAAAATCGCAAGAAAGAATCCGGTCAGGTAATGAATCGTGGCGATCACCCAGCCCGAGTTTAGGCCGGCGATTGTATCGGGTAGCCATTCAGGATAGAGCAGCATGATGCCCGTGACGATGAGGATGGGAAATAGAAGAAACATCACTTTTAGATACGTCATCTGCTGCAGAGGGTTGAACCTGCTTATCTTCGTCGGATGGAACGGGTGGGGGGCGTTTTGAAAAATGCCTGTCAGGTAGTAACGTACTTGTCGGACCATGCCCGTGAGCCTTGATTCTGGCGTCCGCAAGTAACTCGAAGCGTTTCCGGTGAAGATGCCCATCA
>CBDVDJ010000262.1:0-5021 GCA_965372695.1 uncultured bacterium | reverse complement strand
TGTCAGGGTCCGAAAAGCCCCTTTATACGCCCCCATGTTGCTGCATCCACCGGTGTGGGGGCGGTCACGATGTCGCCGGCGATCTCGCCGGTGGGATGGTCGTCCGAGTGAATATTGATATACAGATCTCCGGCCCGCAGGCGCATTATGTCCAGCGCCGTCGGCGAGGATCCGGTTGAATATTCTTCGCAAACGCTTGTATTGTAGATCAACAAGGAGCGTTATCAAATGAACGTAGCGGCAACGAGCGCTGCCACCAGTGCCGCAACGGCGGCAGCCGCCAGGAAAGCGGCGCAGATGCGCCAGGAGGAAGAAGAAATGACAGCGTACCAGTCCGATGACATGGATGGATGGGAATTCAAGATCGTCCGGGCCAACTCGCGCAAGTTCAAGAACGCTGAGACGATCCGGACACTCTGTGCGGAAGAAGCCCAGGCCGGGTGGGAAATGGTCGAGAAATTCGACGACAGCCGCATCCGTTTCAAGCGCCGGACCGACATGCGCGCCAAAGACCAGTACCTCCCCGCCGGTTCGGTCGATCCTTACCGCACGCTCGTCGGCAGCTCGGAGACCCGTATTGTAATGCTCATACTGGGAATCTGCGCCGTCTTCGGTGTGGTCATGGCGCTCTTCTTCAATTTTTCCCGCTAGATCCCGCTCAAAACTGCCGGTCGAACGTCTCTCATTCCCGGCGCTCCGTGAGACCGGCCTTTCCGCGTCACCTTTTTTGCAACTCGGTATTCTGGTCCATAATTAAAATACGGCAGGGAAATTGCTATTCTTCTAACGCCACGTACGATATGGCGTAGTGTTACACAACTTCTTTTGATTACGGCAGTTAGGGAATGGCAGTCCACACCGGTCCAGACATCCAATCGCTGACGACGGTTGCATTGCGCACGCTCCACGATGTGCTCGGCAACGGCTCCATGCCCTGCTGTCATACGCTCGTGCCCGACGGCGACGGATTGAGCCGCGTGGGACTGAGTCCGCGCTACGGCAACATCGCGCTCATCGGTCTGGCGCGCGCGCGCGACGCCGGTTACCCGGTGACCGTCGACCTCGATCGTCTGCTGCAACTATCACTCGACGACGTCTCGTTGACGGAGAGTGTCGGCGACATCGGGCTGACGTGCTGGTCGGTTGCGATGGCGGGATCGAGGGCCGACTGCGACCGGCGGCTCAAGCCGCTGCTCGCCGGCGAGCTCGACTTGTCCACCCCGCAAATAACGGCGATGGAGCTCGAGTGGCTGCTCACCGGCGTATCCAAACTTCACCTGCGCTTTCCCGAACTCACGTGGCTCGGCGCCATCGTCGACACCTGCTATCGCAAGGTGCTGTCCGTGTACAACGAGGACACGGGACTCTTCAACGAACTCAACGGCTGTAAATTTACGAGCAAGTGGAAGCGTAATCTCAGCTATTTCTGCGACCAGGTCTACGGCATCTACGCGCTGTGCTCCTATCACGAAGCGGTCGACGACCGCCTCGCGCTCGACAGGGCTCTACGGGTCGCGAAAAACATCTGTGCGCTCCAGGGCAGCGGCGGCCAGTGGCCGTGGCTGTTCGACTCCTGCGAGGGCACGGTGGTAAGCATGTACCCGGTTTACTCCGTCCACCAGGACTCCATGGCTCCCATGGCACTGTTCAAACTGACCAGCCTGAGTGGTATCGACTTTATCGACCCCGTCATGCGGGGGCTGGAATGGCTGTACGGAAAGAACGAAATGAACACGCCCCTGATAGACGAGGAGCTCGGCGTGATCTGGCGGTCGATCCGAAGGAACGCGTCGGTACCTTACTGCCACCTCTTCCGGATGATCAAGCTGATGCACGTCTCTGGCCTGGACAAGCTGCGGAATATTGCCGACCCGTGGATGACGTTCGAGATCGACCGCGAGTGCCGTCCGTATCACCTGGGCTGGATTCTGTACGCCCTCAGCGGGAGGTAAGCGGCCATCGAACTCCTCGACACGACCCCGCCCCACTGGAACGAACTGATCGACTGCCCCTTCCAGACGGAGCAATTCGCGTCCGCCTCCACCGCGCTGGGTTATCAGCCTTACTTCGTCAGTCGTAACGGCGAAGCGGCTCTCGTGCAGTTACGTACCCTCGGTCCGCTCGGGTTCCGGATGTCCCGCGCGTACATCTACCCCACCCGCGCCGATCGCGATTTCATGCGCGACCTGCTCGCCGAACTCAAAAGGCGCGGAGTGTGCTTCGCGCGCATCGGCGACACGATGTCGGGCCCCGTGGACCCGTCCGCGCTCGAACTGCCGGGAGTAGAGACGGTCGACCGTCACACGTTTGTCCTCGACCTCGAACGGGACGAAGACGTGATCTTCGGCAACATGCACCGCTCGGCCCGCAACCGGATTCGCAAGACGGAAAAGGAAGGCGTGGAAACCGCCGAAGCGACCAGCCTCGACGACGTCGACGAGTACTGGCGCCTGTCGAGGGTCACGTCGGACCGGATCCGCGCCCGCGGATCGATCCTGCAGATGCCGCGCTCGTTCTTTGTCGACGTGTTCGAGCACATGATCAAAACCGGCATGGCGAGGCTGGTGCTGGCCCGGCACGGCGACACGCTGCTCTCGGGCGTCCTGTGCCTCGTTCTCGGCGATACCATGCTCGCCTACCACGCCGCGTCGACGCGCGACCGAAACCTCACCGCGAAGCACGGCCCCACGGCCGGTTTCTGGCGGGCCGTGCGAACGGCCCGCGAACTCGGGCTCAAATACTTCGACTTCGGGGGGTGCACGCCGGGCCTGCCCAGAACCGACTCACGTTACGGGGTGTACTTCTTCAAGAGTCAGTGGGGCGGAGAGCTGCGGAAGTTCTACAACGGGACCACGGTTTTGTCGCCGGCGGGATATCGCTTCCAGGAAAAAGTCCTCGCGCCGCTGTGGGAAGTGGCGCACCCGCTCTACTTGAGGCTCCGCCGCTGAGTGGCCTGCTTCTCGATCACGTCGGAGGGTACGCGGCAGCGATCGAGCACGATCTGCATCATCTGCACCGACGCCTCCAACTCGGCCGTCACAACCTCGGCGGCGCCCGCCTGGACCACCCGATCGATATCGGCGGCATACTGCGTGCGCGCCAGCACGGGAAGTGCCGGCGAGACGCGCGCCACCGCGTGGATCGTCCGGATCGTCGCTTCGAGGTCGTTGATCGACAGGACCATCTCCCGCGCGCGCCGCACACCGAGAGACTCGAGCACGTCTGTGCTGGTGCAATCGCCGAACCAGGCCGGCTCACCGTTCCGGATCGCGCGCCGCACATTGTCGGGGTTGATGTCGACGATGACATACGGCACACCGCAGTCCTTGAGCGCGTGGGCGAGCTCTTGTCCCGTCAAACCGTATCCGGCGATGATCACGTGATTCTCCAGCGGCCGCTCGCCGTCCCGGGAATCGCCGGCGGCCTTGACTTCGAGGCGGCGGGTCAACACGGGCACCCTGCCCATACCGGCGGCGACGTGCGGGCTGAGAGAAATGATGAGCGGCGTGATCAGCATGGTCACGACTATGGCCACGACGAGGTTATCGGTGAACGGCTGCGGCAGCGTCATCGCGTCGCGTCCCGCCGCCAACAGGACGAACGAAAATTCGCCCACCTGCGCCAGCGCCAGTCCCGACAGCAGGCTCACCCGCAACGGGAGCCGCACCGCCAGTCCCGAAAAAGAAGCGATTACGGCCTTGCCGGCAACAATCACCGCCACCATACCGAAGATCGGCAGCGCGTTGGCCGCGATGGCGGCCGGGTCGAGGAGCATCCCGACCGACACGAAAAAGACGCTGGCAAACACTTCGCGGAATGGAACGAGGTCGGACATCGCCTGGTGACGGTACCTCGACCCCGCCACCACCAGTCCGGCGAGAAACGCGCCGAGTGCCAGCGACACGCCGGCCGCCGACACGAGCCACGCCGTTCCAATGCAGATGAGGAAGACCGACAGGATGAACAAGTCGCGCTGACGGGTTTGCGCCACCACTTCGAGCAGGCGGGGCACCAGCAACCGTGCGCCAACGAGCACGGCGGCCAGCACGGCGGACGCCTTGAGGAACGCGAGCGCGAGCGCACCGAGAGGCTCGGCACCCGCCAGCATCGGGATGGCGAGGATCATCGGTACGACGCACAGGTCCTGAAAGATGAGGATCCCCAGCGTCATCCGGCCGTGGGGCGCGTCGATCTCGCCCCGGGTCCGGAGCGCGCTCAACACGACCGCGGTACTGGACACGGCGACGACACACCCGAAAAAGACCGCCGTCGAGACGTCGAATCCGAACGACGTGAGCACGACAACGGTCGCCCCCCCGGTGAACACCACCTGGAGCGTACCGCCGGGGACGACGAGGCGCCACAGGCGCCGCACCCGTTTGAGCGACATCTCCATCCCGATTCCGAAGAGGAGGAGCGCCACTCCGACCTCGGCCAGAACCTCGACCTCGTGGACGTCGGCCACGATCCGGAGCACATTGGGCCCCACGACGACCCCGGACGCGATAAAACCGGCGATGGCGGGCACGTGGAGGCGCCGCAGCACCATGACCATCACGACCGCAACTGCAAAAATGACAACAAGATCCTTCAACAGCTCGCTTTGCATGGCACGATTGTAGCCGTTCGACCGCGATGAACAAAACAAATTCGTGAAAACACGTTGTTAACGCTTCGATTTTACTGCCATACTGCATCCGGGTCCCGGCGGACCCGACCTCACCACTTGCCCACCACCGCACCGCCGGGCTTTCGGAAGTGAAACCAACTCCAACCGAAAGGACGGTTCCGCAATGGCAGACCGGGTTCGAAAGGTTAACTACTGCTACGCCAAGGTCTCCAATCGTGCCGGCCAGGGATTGAAGATACTCGATGAGATCCACGATGCCGGCATCGATATGGTCGCGTTTTCCGGCTTTCCCGTAGGCCGCGGCAAAGCACAGCTCGATTTCGTCACGTGGGACATGCCGGCGCTCCGCCGGCTGGCCAAAAAGAACGGCTGGCGCCTGAGCAAGATGAAG
>CBDVDJ010000261.1:0-5049 GCA_965372695.1 uncultured bacterium | reverse complement strand
ACACCGAACCACACGTTGACCGCCACGATCGGCGTCGAATGATCCTGCTTCAACAGCACCTTCAAGCCGTTGGGCAGTGTGCGTTTGATTACCCCGTCCATCGATCCTCCAGACCCGGCCGCCATAGTTTCTCCATCCTGTTCGTGTCACCGCCGCGCTTTTCAATCAGGCAGAATTACCCAAAGATGATAGTGAAGGGTTCGTGCACGGCAACAACTATTTAACTCGAAGTAGATGCCCGATAAAAGCATAAAACGCGCGCCGATAACTCGTTATGTTTACAACTGTTAACAGGATATACTTATTGCGGGTCATTTATTTAGAGAAAAAGATGGTAAAATCCCCAGTGTATCCGACTGATATCACTACGAGGGAAGCCGTCAGGGGAAGCATAAACCTGACGGGCGCGATACTCGAAAAGCGGGGGAGAGCAGTGAAAGCACTCTTGTTGTGTGCCGCATTATTCGTGGCGGTCCTGACTCCGTGGGACATTGCGGACGCCCGGAAAAAGCCCGAGCCTCGCCTTGTGATTATATCGGGATCTCCCGCCAGATCGGACCATTCATCTCCTTTACAACGTCCCCAACTAATCCCGTCGGCGTCACCTGTCACTTATGTCGTCGCCGAGTATGACTTCGAATTCAACGATACCCAGGGCTGGAGCACGGTCGACCGCACTGCTCAAACCGGGACGTTTTTTCACGTAGACGACTTCGAAGGTCTCGGCGGCGGATCGTTTGGACGACTGACCCCATTGGAGGGCTCCCAGTCGATGTGGTGCGGAGCACGAACAGCTCCTCCCGGGCAGCTGTGCACGTATGCCACGCTTCCGGGTTACGGGAACCGTTGGGATCAGCTCCTGATATCGGAGGCTTTTTCCGTCACTGGCGATGTCGAGTTGTCGTTCAGAATACGATATGACGTCGAACCTGATTATGATTTTGTGGACCTCGATTGTTGGCTGAGTTCGCCATACGGCCCCAAGTGGACGACGCTGTTGTCCTTTAACGGTGTCGGGGAGGAGACGATCTCCCAGATAATCCCGGCGGCCGACATTCCCGATTCACTGGTCATCCGGTTTCGCATGACCTCCGATATTATCTGGTCGGACGAAGACGGTTTGTACGCCAGCGACGGCGCCGTCATCATCGACAGCCTGGCACTCGTCGACGCAACGGGTACTGTCTACTTTCAGGACTTTGAGTCAGAGACCGTCGGGGCGACAAGTACGGACGATGGACGGTGGATTGGACGACCTCCCGAGCCATACGGCGACTATGCCGCGTTGTTTTTGGGCGGGACTGTTCTGCAGGAAGATCCGTGTGTCAGTAACATCACGTCGCTGTGGGGATTTTTCAACGGCTCGACCCTGGGGCTCTGCGACTACTGCCCGGACGCCTTCACAATCGGTGCTGCAACAGGAATGCCCGATCAGATGGCGGTTCCTGGCGCGCGAGTTACGGTGGACGGCATGAATATGTCGATCGACAACGCAATCTGGTCACCGTTGATCGATTTGAACAAAACTGTCTCGGATGAGGCCGTACCGGTCACGGCGAGTCACGTCTTCCTCGAGGTTGACGTCTACAATGATATGCCGTTGTGTCAGATGCTTGGGTATAAGTGGAGGGTCCGCTCGTTCAGCGGTGATTGCGCCGGGGTGTGGCGACACAACTCGTACAATTACTTCGGGAGTGGAAAGAACTGGAAGACAATGCGGTTCGAGCTCTCGCCGAATATAGAACCTGGTGCCGAGCGCATACAGATCTCGTTGGGCGTCGAGGATTACTGCAAGTATTGGTGTATCTGGCATCCGCCGAATAACCAGTGTCACTCCCACGGCCCGCTCTTTGACAATATCCGGGTGGTACGTACCGATATTGGCGGTCCTTCCTGGACCGTGGCCGACATCGATCTCTTCCAGGACAACTTCGCGGCGGACGGCACGGTCACCGGCAAGGCCCGTGTCGATATAGCCGCTGATCTGCTATCACGCGGCGCTGCGCGGATACAGCCGGGGGACTCCGCCGTTGTGACGGTTTCGGATCCGATTTACGGTATTTCGTTTCATGTCCCGGGAGACTCTACCAGCGGCCCGGCCGTATATTGTCACGTGGCCGACGTCTCTCCGGTAAAATCCGGTGCTGCCATATCGGACGACTCGAATCGCTGGCCATTGGCTGGTACCGCTGACGGATGGACAGTCGTCCGATTCGACACAGCCCATGGGTACGGGGGCCCCGAAACGAACACCTATTGTGTTGACCTGAACGACAATCTGTTCACGCCCGGAGACACGATTCGATTTTATTATTCTGCGCGGGACGCCTCAGGTCGGACGAACTATTGGACGCAAGCGACGGGACCGATCACATCGGAAAATGACGCTCGGACGTTCGCAATGGAGATGACGTGTTTGCCGGCGAACGCGCTGAGTGGCGCCACCGACGTTCTCTACGTCGACTTCTTCGACGGTTATGGGGCGCAACCGGCGTTCGAAACAGCGTTCGAATTGTTGGGGATAACACCAGACCGGTTCGACGTCCGCGGGCCTGTCCAGGGTGAAGGAAACAGCCCCGGAGAGCACGTGAAAAACGTTGTACAACAGTTGATTCCTTTCTATCGGACAATCATATGGAATTCGGGACGCTTCCATGGTCGCGGAATCGATGACGGCGACTGGTACACCAAATCCGACGATATCGGAATGTTGTATGAGTTTCTCGACCAGCACCCTGACAACTGCGGAGTTTATCTCTCGGGAGACAACCTGGCGGGTACAATTACAGATCTTTATGGTACCAGCACTGGTCTTTTTCGAAGCAAGTACCTGCATTATTCGTTGCTCAACAATAGCCACATAAACGTCGGGCATCCGGTCTCGCCTCTGGCGATAGCACAACCCGGATCGCCGTTCGAGCACGCTTCTGGACCAGATACCCTGGTGACGTTCGGCGGTTGCCCGGGCATCAACACCTTCGACGTCCTCCAGTCCGGTGATTCGTCTGTTGTGGCGATGACGTATTCGGACAACCCGGACCACGGAGCAGTTGTAATCCAATCGACCATTAACCCCCAGGGAAAGACCGCCCGCGTGGCACTATCGGGGTTCAGTTACCACGAAATCAGAGACGACCGACCAGAGACTCCGATGGATCGAGTTGACCACTTGAGAGACCTTCTGTTGTGGATAGGCCACGTGGTCGGACCTCCGACCGCGGCGAGAACTGCGCCAGCGTTAACGAATGCGCTCTATCAGAACCACCCCAACCCGTTCAACCCGAACACGACGATCCGGCTCTCGATCGCGAGCGACAGCCACGTGCAACTGGTCATCTACGACGTAGCGGGTCGCCGCGTGCGCACGCTGATCGACGAAAACCGGCGAGCGGACGTGTACAAGGAGGTTTGGGACGGAACGAACAACGCCGGACAGCAAGTCGCAACGGGCGTGTACTTCTACCGCCTGGCGACCAGCGGATTCGTCCAGACCCGCAAGATGCTACTCTTGAAGTAGGAAGTGTCCGACTGATATCACTACGAGAGGAGGGATCGCCCGACCATGAGCATTGCGCGCATTCGCTATCCGGCGGTCGCGGTAATTCTGGTCGCACTGCTGGCTCCAACCGTCCTCACGGCCGCCGTGATCACGGTACGCAAGGACGGCACGGGAGACTACACGTCCGTTTTCGAAGCCGTTGAAGCGGCGGCTCCCGGAGACACCGTCGAAGTCGGCCCCGGCACGTACGTTGAGTTGGTGTTGTACGCCACCCACGCACTCTCCCTGATTTCCACACACGGACCAGTCTCCACCATACTGGAACCCATGACCAACGACCGCGTGATGCGCTACCACGGGAGCGACGCGACCGGCATTATCGAAGGATTCACGATCAAAAACGGCTCGGACTCCGGCGGCATTGGAAGCGGCCTCGACGTGTGGGACGGAGCAAACGTCACCGTCCGGAACTGCATCTTCGACAACAACCAGGAGAACGGCTTGGCCGTCAGGTGGCAGTCGACCGCTGTGGTCGATAGTTGCGTGTTTCGCAATAACTATGCACCGTCTGCGGGCGGCGGCCTTTATGCCAATAACGGCTCCTACGTGTGGGTTTATAACTGCTTATTTGAATTCAACGAAGCCGGTCTCGGCGGGGGTGGAGCTGCCGCGATTGGTTACCCCAGAATGTTTTTCTTCGACTGTGAGTTCTACAACAACGTGGCGGGATCATCGGGCGGTGGAGCGGTACTCGCTGGCAATGACGGCGTGGCGAAGATCGAGCGTTGCGTATTTGCCCGGAACACGAGTTCGATAGGCGCGGCCGTCATCAATACAGGCGCAGGGTATGTGACTATGAGCACGATCAACGCCAACTTCTGTGGCGCGGGGGCGGCCGCAATCGGCGGGTCGGTGACAAGGTGTATTATCGCGAACCAGGTAAATGGCTTCGGCGTGTCGAACGTCACGCGTTCGTGTAACGTCTACTGGAACAACGCCAAAGGTCCCATCGGTAATGGGGGCGTACTGACGCCCGACGAAATCCAGGCGGACCCGCAGTTCTGCGACGCGCCAGTAGACGATTTCACAATCGCCAACACCAGCCCCGCGGCACCACTTTTCAGTCTCTGTGGCGAACTGATCGGAGCGCGGGAAGTCGCGTGCGTGCTTCTTGACTATCCTGTGATCGAGGTCGTTCCCGGTTCAATAGAATTCGAGATGTGGCAAGGTGATACAGAACAGTCGGATGTGACTATTCGCAATCACGGAGGCGGCGAGTTGCATTGGTATGTTGACCCGTCGTACCCATCCTGGATCGGAGTACAGCCGGACAGCGGGGTCGTCTCGACGGGCCAGACAGACATATTGACCGTCACGGCCGATGCCACGTCGTTGACGTGGGGCACATGGCTGGATTCGGTGCAGATTCTGAGCAACGACGCGGCTAACCCAACCGTATCCGTCCACGTCGAGCTGACGGTTCTTCGCGCCGCCGACATCGCCGTGTCGGATACGCTTCTCGAATTCCCCGACCTGATGGTGGGATCGAC
>CBDVDJ010000260.1:0-5052 GCA_965372695.1 uncultured bacterium | reverse complement strand
TTCTCCTCAAGGCGATGGGCTTCGACCAGAACCAGGCTATCCTCCGCCTTTTCCCTCAGACCGAGGACCTCAAGATCACGCATCGCCCCGGCAAGCGCGACGAGGAAACCATCGGACGCATAGCCATCATGGATGTCGTCGACAAAAAGTCGGGCGAAGTGATCATTGAAACCGGCCAGCCGATGACACAGGCCCATCTGGACAAGCTCCGCGAAGCCAAGATTTTCAAGGTTCCCTGTATCAAATACGCGGAGAGCCAGGGTCCGGAAGACGACGTCATACTAAAGACCATCAACAAGGACAACTGTCCCGACCAGGAAAGCGCACTCAAAAAAATCTACAACCTGATCCGTCCGGGCGATCCGCCCAACCTCGAGACGGCCAAAGCGCTCCTAGCGCGGATGTTCTTCACCCCGAAGCGCTACGATCTGGCGAGCGTGGGGCGTTACAAGATCAACCGGCGCCTGAAGCTGCAAGTTCCCGATGATACGACGACGCTCGATCAGGCCGACTTCATTGCCGTCATCGCGTGTCTGCTCGACATGAAGGAAGCGGACGCCGATCCGGATGATATCGATCACCTGGGTAATCGCCGTATTCGCTCGGTGGGTGAGCTCCTCGCCAACCAGTTTTCGATCGGCCTTGCGCGAATGGCGAGAATCGTCAAGGAGCGGATGACGCTCCAGCAGGAAAGCGAACAGGTCACGCCGTACGAGTTGATCAACGCCCGTACAGTGTCGGCCGTTATCCAGTCGTTTTTCGGTTCCAGCCAGCTGTCTCAGTTCATGGACCAGACCAACCCGCTCGCGGAGCTCACGCACAAGCGGCGCCTCTCGGCCCTCGGGCCGGGCGGTTTGACGCGTGAACGCGCGGGCTTCGAGGTTCGCGACGTTCATTTCACGCACTACGGCCGCATGTGCCCCATCGAAACTCCTGAAGGGCCGAATATTGGCCTGATCAGTTCGCTGGCGACCTACGCGCGCATCAATGAATACGGATTTCTGGAAACGCCGTACCGGAAGGTTACGGGCAGCAAAGTGACGACCGAAATCGTGTTTCTCAGCGCCGATGAGGAGGCCGAGTGCATTATCGCCCAGGCCAACGCCCCGCTCGACGAAAAGAACAAATTCGTCCGTGATGTGGTGCTTTCGCGAATCCGGGACGACTATCCGGTCGTTACGCCGGACAGAATTCAGTACATGGACGTTTCCCCCAAACAGCTGGTCAGTGCCGCGGCCTCGCTCATCCCGTTTCTCGAGCACGACGACGCCAACAGGGCGTTGATGGGCTGCAACATGCAGCGCCAGGCGGTCCCTCTGTTGAAGGCCCAGACGCCGCTGGTAGGCACCGGCATGGAGGGCAAGATTGCGCGTGACTCCGGTGTACTCATTCTCGCCAGGCGCGCGGGTACTGTTGTGTCCGTGTCCGGCGAACGGATTGTGGTGGATCCGGGCGGCAAGAAAGACACGCTCGACGATTACTCCGACTACGAGGGCATGGACGAGTACCTGCTGATGAAGTTCAAGAGGTCCAACCAGGACACCTGTATCAACCAGAAGCCGCTCATAAGCGTGGGCGACAAGGTCAAGGCCGGCGCCGTCCTCGCCGACGGGCCCGCCACCGAGGACGGCGAACTGGCGCTGGGTCTCAACGCGCTGGTCGCGTTCGTGCCGTGGCTCGGATACAACTTCGAGGACGCCATTGTGGTGAGCGAAGCGTTCCTGAAAAAGGATCTGTTTACCAGCATCCACATAGAGGAATTCGAACTCCAGGTCCGGGACACCAAGGCCGGCATGGAAGAGATCACGCGGGAGATTCCGAACGTCGGAGAAGAGACGCTTCGCAACCTCAACGATGACGGCATTATCCGGATCGGCGCGCACGTCAAGGCGGGCGACATCCTCGTCGGCAAGGTCACGCCGAAGGGTGAGACCGACCTCTCGCCGGAAGAGCGGCTTCTGCGGGCAATCTTCGGCGAAAAGGCCGGCGACGTCCGCGATGCGTCTCTCAAGGCGCCTCCGGGTATGGACGGAATCGTCGTGGGGATCGAAGTGTTCTCTCGCAAGGAACGCGACGACAGGTCCCGCTCGCAGGACAAGGCCAGGCTCGCCAAGCTCGGCCGGCAGCGCGATATGGAGATCAGCCGCATCCGCGAACTGCGCAAGCAGAAGCTGCGCGCTCTCATGACAGGGCAGACCTGCGAGCGACTGATCCACGCCGAGACCGGGGAAATCATCGCCAAGGCGGGACGCAAGATCAACGACAAGTTCTTCGACGAACTCGATCTGGACAATCTTCAGTGGGGACTGGCCATCGTCAAGGATCCCAAGGTCGACCGGCAGGTTCAGATAGTGCTCGATACCGCAGCCAAGGCGATGGAGAAGATCGAGATACAGTTTGAAAAGGAAGTCGAACGCGTGACCCGCGGCGACGAGCTGCCGCCGGGCGTTTCCCGCCTGGTCAAGGTCTACGTCTTCCGCAAGCGCAAGCTGTCGGTGGGAGACAAGATGGCGGGTCGTCACGGCAACAAGGGTGTCGTGTCGAGGATCGTCCCCGAGGAAGACATGCCGTATCTGCCCGACGGCACACCGATTGATATCGTATTGAATCCGCTCGGTGTGCCCAGCCGTATGAACGTGGGGCAGATCCTGGAGACCCACCTCGGCTGGGCGGCGGGCAAACTCGGGTTCCGGGTCGCGTGTCCCGTCTTTGACGGCGCCACGGTCGAGGAGATCAAGGCGGCGCTCGACGAGGCCGACCTGCCCACCGATGGAAAGACTCCGTTGTTCGACGGACGCACGGGGCGGGAATTCGATCAGGAAGTGACCGTCGGAAACATCTACATGATGAAGTTGTCGCATCTGGTCGACGACAAGATCCACGCGCGATCCATCGGACCGTATTCGCTGGTTTCTCAGCAGCCGCTGGGCGGCAAGGCCCAGTTTGGCGGCCAGCGATTCGGCGAAATGGAAGTCTGGGCGCTCGAGGCGTATGGCGCCGCCTACTGCCTGCAGGAGCTGCTCACCGTGAAGTCGGACGACATCCAGGGTCGCGCCAAGATTTACGAGGCAATCGTCAAGGGAGAGAACCCGCCCGAGCCGGGTATCCCCGAGTCGTTCAACGTGCTCGTCAAGGAATTGCAGAGTCTGGGACTGGACATTGAGTTGGAGGGGCGCTAACGCCCCCGCACTACGACCGCTTGACGGCGCCAGGCGTCGTTAGAGGAGGATTTACGTGTACGTAAACCTGGACAGAGACAGAAAAAGGCCCACGGACTTCAAATCGATCCGGATCATGCTCGCATCGCCGGAGAGAATCCGCGAGTGGAGCTACGGAGAAGTCACCAAGCCGGAAACGATCAACTACCGGTCGTTCAAACCGGAAAAGGACGGCTTGTTCTGCGAGCGTATTTTCGGTCCGGTAAAGGACTGGGAGTGTAGCTGCGGCAAGTACAAGCGCATCCGTTACCGTGGTGTTATCTGTGATCGTTGCGGGGTGGAAGTTACGCGGGCCAACGTGCGCCGCGAACGGCTCGGCCATATCGAGCTCGCCGTGCCCATTTCGCATATATGGTTTTTCAAGGGACTTCCCAGCCGGATCGGCCACCTGCTCGCCATGACGATCCGGGACCTCGAGCGCGTCCTCTACTACGAGTCGTACTTTGTCATTGATCCCGGCGATACCGAGCTCGAGGCCCATCAGCTTATATCCGAAGACAAGTTCATGGAGCTGCGGGAGGAGGGCAAGGAATTCGATGCCCGCATGGGCGCCGAGGCGATCAAGATCCTTCTTCAGGGAATCGAACTGGATTCGCTGTCGAAGGAACTTCGCACGCGTATCGTCACCGAAACGTCGACGCAGCGCAAAAAGGACCTGCTCAAGCGCCTCAAAGTGGTCGAAGCCTTCCGGTCGTCGGAGAACAAGCCCGAATGGATGATCATGGACGTCATCCCCGTGCTCCCGCCGGAGTTGCGCCCGCTGGTTCCGCTCGAGGGAGGACGTTTTGCCACGTCCGACCTGAACGATCTCTATCGCCGTGTCATCAACCGTAACAACCGGTTGAAGAAGCTCGTAGAAATCAAAGCTCCCGAGGTCATCCTGAGGAACGAAAAGCGGATGCTCCAGGAAGCAGTAGACGCGTTGTTCGACAACGGCCGCCGTTCACGGGCCGTGCGCGGTCAGGGCAACCGGCCGCTGAAGAGCCTGAGCGACATGCTCAAGGGCAAGCAGGGGCGGTTTCGCCAGAACCTGCTCGGTAAACGCGTCGACTACTCGGGCCGTTCGGTTATCGTGGTCGGCCCTGAACTCAAGATTTATGAATGTGGTCTGCCCAAGAGCATGGCGTTGGAGCTTTTCAAACCTTTCATCATTCGCAAGCTCGAGGAAAAAAACTACGTTCAGACGGTCAAGAGCGCAAAGAAGCTGGTCGAGCAGGAAAGCCCCGAGGTGTGGGACATCCTCGAGGAGATCATTCAGGAACACCCGGTCATGCTCAACCGCGCGCCGACCCTCCACCGGCTCGGTATCCAGGCGTTCCAGCCGGTACTCGTCGAAGGCAAGGCGATCCGTCTTCATCCTCTAGCTTGCGCGGCCTTCAACGCCGACTTTGACGGCGACCAGATGGCCGTACATCTTCCGCTGTCTTTCGAGGCCCAGCTCGAGGCACGGACCCTGATGCTGTCCGCCCACAACATCCTCTCGCCCGCCAACGGCAAGCCGCTGGCGATTCCGTCGCAGGATATGGTCATCGGGATCTACTTCCTCACCATGGCAAAGGTTGGAGGCAAGGGTGAAGGCAAGGCGTTCTACTCGATGAACGAGGTGATGGTCGCCTACCAGGAGGAACAGATAGAACTGCACGCCAAGATCAAACTTCGGTACGAGGGCGAGATTATAAAGACGACGACCGGGCGGGTGCTGTTCAACGACATCATCCCCAAGGAACTCCGATTCAAGAACGACGTGATGGACAAGAAGGGGCTGGGTGTCCTGGTCGCCGAATCGTTCGACGTTCTTGGTCTCGAGCGCACCATCCGGTTCCTCGACGATCTG
>CBDVDJ010000259.1:0-5064 GCA_965372695.1 uncultured bacterium | reverse complement strand
CGACACTTCGCTTGTCGAGCTGGTCGGCGTCGACGAGGGATCGCTGCCGGGGAGCGGCGGCGCCACGACCTTTTTCCATTGGTTCGACGCCGGTGTCGCCAGCGATACCGTGCACGTGAACGGCGCCGTCCTGGGTACGACGGTGGACGGGCCCGGCGTGCTGTTTCTGATCACCTTCAAAGCGCTGTTTCCCGGTATAACGCCGGTGACATTCGTGTCGACCGAGTTGCGCGACAATTTCAATGTCGACATCTCGCACGACACCATCGACGGTTCGATCACGGTGGAAAAGTCGATTCCGGTGCAAACGGCAACCTGGGGAGCCATCAAAAGCCGGTTTCGGTAGTGCGTTCCCGGCCGATTTGTTGCCGGTCCCGGTTTTTCGACTACATGATTATGCAGCGCAGCGGGAGGTGAGAGGCTGCTCGCGCCTAGATCAGTCCCTTGCGGATCGCCTTGGAGACGGCGGCGGACTGGGTATGGACCTGCAGCTTCTGGTAGATGTTGCGGATGTGGTAGCGGACCGTATCGACACTGATAAAGAGCGAGTCGGCGATCGAGCCGTAACTGTCGCCGTCGGAGAGACCGGCGAGCATCTCCTTCTCGCGGTCGGTCAGGTGGACGTCCTCGTCGCCCGATCCTCTGAAATTCTTCTGGAACAGATTCACGACTTTACGCGCGATGTGTGACGACATCGGCGATCCACCCTCGTGGGCTTCCGTGATCGCCTCGAGCAGACGAGCCGGCGGCGTGTTCTTGACCAGGTAACCACTGGCACCCCGGCACAACGCTTCGAAGATGTTCTCGTCGTCCTCGTACACCGAGAGGACAACGATGACGGCGTCGTCCCGGACCTTTCTCACTTCGTGGATCCCTTCGATGCCCGACATCCCCGGCAGGCCGATATCCATCAGGATCACGTCGGGTTCGTCGCTCCCCAGCGCCGGCAGCATGTCCTCGCAGCACTCGTAACTGGCCACACAGTCGATCCCCTCGGTCGCGCCGAGCAGGACGACCAGCCCTTCCCTTATGGCCTTATTGTCTTCGACGATGACGACTCTGATCAAGATGGATCTCCCTCCTGGTTATCTGTAGTGTACGCCCCGGACGCGGCGGGCGCAATCGCATGATCATGTAGTTCTGACCGGCAGGTCGCGGAACTTGATTAATGCCGGATAAATCAGTAAGATTGACTGCAATCCATGCCCCGTCGCTTCAAAACTATACTTGCCACCGTTCTGGCCATTCTCACGGGCGCCACCTCCACGAGCGCCCAGATCAAGATCCACAAGACCCTCAACGTCGAAGACGGACTCGTCCAGTCGCAGGTCAACGCGATCCTCGAGGACAGCCGGGGATTCGTCTGGTTCGGTACTTTCGGAGGCGTAAGCCGCTGGGACGGAAGAGAATTCCGGAACTTCCAGACCCAGGACGGACTGGCCGCGCTGGATATCCGCACGATTTACGAAGCAGGAGACGGCGCGATTCTGATCGGCACGGGCGAAAACGGCATATCGAGCTATCGCGACGGGCTCCTGACCACGTTCAACAAGTCGAACGGGCTCCCCGGAAACAGTGTCCGGGCGTTCGACCGCGGGGACGACGGGGCGCTGCGCGTTGCCACCAGCGAAGGCATTGCGGTCTTCCCGGACGAGTCCCTCGATACAACCAGCGCTGTTTATCTATTGACCGGAAAATCAGTGTCCGGCCTCGCGAAGTGCAAAGCGGGCGGCTTCTACGCCAGCACATTTGGCGACGGCGTGTTTAAATGCCGGGACGGTGGCGTCGAACCGATCGATCCGGAAGAGGTGCTCCCCGGCAAGATTATCCGCGCGATTTACGAAACCGCGGACGGCACCCTGTTTATCTCGGTTTACAAGGGCGGGGTCTGGCTGATGAAGAACGGCGGGTTCAAGCCGTTCGCCCACAACGCAGCCCTTGCCGGCCACGACGTCAAGGCCTTTGCCCCCGCGCGCGATGGTACGTTGTACCTCCCCACCCTCGGTGGTGGCATTGCTGTCTATCATGCCGACAAAACATTTGAGATCATCGCGAAGGAAAACGGACTGCGAAACGACGTCAGCTGGGGAGTCCACGAAGGTGCAAGCGGCGTCGTGTATCTGGGCACGTGGAACGGTGTGAGCCTCTACCGTCCGGGACGGTTCGAAACGTGGAACGCGGCGACCGGGTTGCCGGAAGAGATCGTCGCCGCGACGACGGAAACGCGGGACGGGACGTATTACGTGGGCACAATGGGCGGCGGCCTCGCCGAGATCACCGACCGGGTACGACGGGTATTCACCACCGACGACGGCCTCGTCCACAACCGCGTGTGGTCGCTCCTCACGGCACGGGACGGCACCTTGTTTATCGGCACCCACGCCGGCATCAACACCCTCGAGGACGGCCGCGTGCGGACCTTGTTTCACGAGCCGGAAGACCCCAGCGGGCGGATCTACGCGATCCACGAGGCGCGCGACGGAGTCGTCTACTTTGCCACGTATGGCGGCATTCTCACTTACCAGAACGGAGTTGTGGAACCGCTCTACCAGGAGACCGACACCAGGCGCAGCTCTGTTTACTCTATCTGCGAGGGCCGGGACGGCGAGGTATATTTCGGTACGGGCGGGGGTGTCGTGGTCTGGAATGGAGAATCGGTCGAAGTTCCCGAAGCGCCCGCACAACTGGCCGAAGTCAGGGTGTGGTCGAGCCACCAGGGCGGCGACGGCACCATGTACTTCGGCACCAACGGTCTCGGTCTCTACGTCATGAGGGACGGCCTCGCGCCGGATGGACCCTCACAGGTACTCGACGTTTCCAGCGGGCTTTCCGACAACACCGTCTACGGGATACTCGACGACGGCAACGGGCTTCTATACCTGTCGACAAACCGCGGCGTAAACGTCGTGGACTTCTCCGGGGATGATCCGTCGGTACGCCACATGGGCTACGGTGACGGGCTGGCCAGCGACGAGTGCAACCAGGGCGTATCGTTCATGGATTCGCGGGGTCGCGTGTGGTTCAGCACCAACAGAGGCGTGAGTTGCTACGATCCCTCACAGGACCGCCCCCATACCGTGCCTCCCGGGGTCTTCGTTACCCGCGTCCGGCTGTACGAGGAGGACCTGCCGCTCGGCACTTTTTCCGGACGGCCGAAATTCGCACACGGAGACAACTACTTCAAATTTGATTTCATCGGCACTAACCCCTGCTCTCCCGAAGCGGTCGTCTATCGTTACCGCCTCTCCCGGATCGACCGCACCTGGGTGGAAGCGCAACAAAACCTGGTCCAGTACACGGCGCTTCCCCACGGCGACTACACGTTCGAAGTCAAGGCGCGGAACGAGTGGGGGTACTGGAGCGAACCCGCCGCCCTGCGGTTCACCATCACGCCGCCGTACTGGAAAACCTGGTGGTTCATCCTCCTCGTCGTCCTCGCCACCGGCGGGACCATCACGTTCCTCGTGCTCAACCGTGTCCGCCACCTCCTCGCCATCGAGAAGCTGCGCACCAAGATCGCCGCCGACCTCCACGACGACATTGGCGCCGGGCTCACCGAGATATCGATCATGAGCGAGGTGATCGCACAAAAGCTCCCGGACGACCAGCGCGGGCCGGTCGAGTCCGAACTCGGCGGCATCACCACCGCGTCGCGTCAGCTCGTCAACGGGATGAGCGATATCGTGTGGCTGGTCAATCCGCGGCGCGACTCCCTGCACGACCTGATCGCGCGGCTCGGCGACGTATACAACGAAACGCTGCGCTCGACGAGCATCTCGCTGAAGGTTCGCAACGTCGAGTCTCTCAAGAGCTTCCGCCTCGACATGGAGCGCCGTCAGCACGTCTTCCTGATATTC
Organism: uncultured bacterium; assembly: GCA_965372695.1. Lineage (GTDB taxonomy): Bacteria > Krumholzibacteriota > Krumholzibacteriia > WVZY01 > JAKEHA01 > CBDUWU01. The sequence continues at coordinate 1,207 of CBDVDJ010000259.1, read as the reverse complement.
AAGGAGGCGATCAATAACGCGATCAAGTACGGCGAGTGTTCCGAGATCACGCTCGACGTAAGCACCGCCGGTGGCCGGATCGAGATCCGCCTGGCCGACAACGGCCAGGGATTCGATCCCGCCGCGGTCTCGTCCGGCAACGGGCTGGCCAACATGCGCGAGCGCGCCGCGAAAATAAACGCCCGCGTCGAGATCGATTCCGTTGCCGGCGGGGGCACTACGATCACGCTGAAGATGCGTGGTTAGCGGCCGGTGGCCTCATACTTGCATATCCGTCGTGGATGATATATCCTGACGAATTAACGTCTTATAACACAACAGGTTAGATGTCCAACCATCGTGATAAATCCGCGCGCGTGGTTCATTCCCGTGCGCCCGGGCGGTCAACCGCCGTCATCTTCGTCGTGTTGACGGTCGTGCTGTGCGGCTGGCAGGCGGTGCAGGCGGCGATCGTGTTCGACAATGCCTCGTCGACGGCGGACAACGCAAACTCCGTGACGTTGCCGCACACCACCGGCCCCGGTCTCGACCGGATCCTCGTCGTCGGGGTGTCGATCTTCAGCGCCAACAAGCCGGTCGGCTCGATCACCTACGGCGGCGTCCCGCTCACGTTTCTCGGAGCCATCGACGGCGGGTCGGGTTCGAATAACCGTCGCGTCGAATTGTGGTACCTCGTCGCTCCCGCCGTCGGGACGGCGCCGGTCGTCGTCACCATGGGCGGCGGATCCAAGTTGGTCGTCGGCGCACAGACATGGTTTGGCGTCGATCCGCTGGCACCCGTGTCGGGGTTCGTATCCTCGGAGGGAAGCGGCACGACCGCCAGTATCGCCGTGCCGAGCGGCGCCGGCGAATTCGTCATCGATTGCATCAGCACCAAAGGCGCCGCCCAATCGATCGCGGCCGGTGCGGGGCAGACCGAGATGTGGAACAACGTGACGCGCACCAACGGCGGTAACGTCATGGGCGGCGGCAGCTACGCGACCGGGGCGCCGTCCACCGCGATGTCGTGGACCCTGCAGAGATCCCAGTACTGGGTCGTGGGCGCCACTTCCCTGCTCCCGGCCCCGCCCCGGCCCTACCTGGTCGACGCCATGGTCAAACTCAGCGCCGAGCCGGATACCGACTACCGCTACGACGCCGTCTACGAAGCGACGGCGAGCGTCCAGATCGCCGCCGACGGAACGCTCAATAACGTCGCCGCCGTTTA
>CBDVDJ010000258.1:0-5067 GCA_965372695.1 uncultured bacterium | reverse complement strand
CGCCTACATCCACTACATGGGTCCCCACGGTCCTTACGGGCCGCCCGAATACCTTCTCGAAACGCCGCCGCCGGCGGTAACTGTGGTCGATCACCCGCGCGACATGGGTGGGGGGCTGCCGCTGGGAGAGAAGGGTGAGCCGGTCAGCGACGCGGAACTCCACACGATGAAGACCCTCTACGCGGCGGACATCCTCTACGTGGAGCGTGAGATCGAGCGCGTTTTCGAGTGGCTCGACGCGTCGGGCAGGGCGGAAGAGACGATCGTGGTGCTCACCAGCGATCACGGCGAGGAATTCTACGAACACGGCGCGTGGAATCACGGCGGCTCGGCGTTCGACGAAGTGTTGCGCGTTCCGCTCGTCGTCACGATGCCGGGCGTCGCCCCCGCGGGACTGCGGGTCGAAGAGCTCACGCGGCACATCGACGTCATGCCGACGCTCCTCGACCTGGCCGGTGTCGAACCTCCCGACGGAATCCAGGGAAGAAGTCTCCGCCCGCTCGTCGAGGGCGGCTCGATGGGTGACCCGGTACCGGCGTACACCGAGGTGTTCCCGATCCGTCCGGCGGGGTGCGAGATCGTTTCTCTGGTAACACCGCCGCACAAGATCATCCGCGTGAGCCTCGACGGCGTGACCGAAGTGATGCTGTTCGACCTCGCAGCCGATCCGGGCGAGCGCGACAATATCGTGTCGTCGCTTTCGGATATTTACGAAGGGTTGTTGTCCGACATGGACGTATGGGACGGCGTCGCCCGCCTCTACACGCCCGACGCCGACGCGGTGCCGCTCGACCCCGGAACGCTCAAGAAACTAAAATCTCTCGGATATATCAACTGACGCCGCGCGATCAGCGCCCGTCCCACCCCGCGACACGCGCCCACAACCACCAGGCGGCGCGGGCCTTGAGGTTGGCGTTCAAAGGCTCGCTGTGCGCCGACGTGCAGCTGTACCAGTCGACGCCCTCCGTGTGGGAATCCTGCCACGTGGCCGCCCAGTTCGCGTCGAGCGAACCGTTGTCGTCCGAGTCGTACTGGCAGGCGTCGTTCGCGTTCCTGCTGCCGAACCAGGTGCCGTCGGGGTCGTACGTCTCGATATCGGCGAAATCGAAGAGGGCTTTGTCGTTCGCGCGACACCAGGCCCGGATCTGTTCGTTGCGCAGGTGCAGGTTTCCGTCGAGGCCGGTGCCGTCGAGGTGTCCCGTCATATAGACAAACGTCACTCCCGGGTAGTCGGATTCGAGACCGCTCATCAACGAGAGGTAGGTGTCGATGTTCGTCTCGGAAGCGCTGCTCACCTGCCCGCACCACGACCAGATGATCACGTTCACGCCCGCGTTGGCGTCGAGGTAGTTCCGCGTCGCCGCCGCCCACGAGGTGAAGTCGGGATTGCCGAGGTCGGATGCGCCCGAGAAGGGCGTGTCGCGCAGGTCGAGCGCGCCGCCGGTACCGCCGCCGTTCCACGCGAAGAAGTCGACGGGCAGCGACAGCCCCAGACCGCCGCCGTTGGCGAATGCCACCAGCCCCGTCATACCCGTGGTCAACTGGCTGCCGTGCGACGTGTGACCGTACGCGATGTGGAGGTTTGCTTTCGCCGCGTCCAGCCACTGCCGGGGAATGCCGGCGATGTCGGTGCTGGAGTGGTCGACGATCAGTGCAATTTGACCGTCCGGGTCGCCCCCGCCGGTGGGTGTGGGCGAGTCGGACGAACACGCCGCCATCGAAGAACACACGAAAGCAATCGCCGCGACGACAGCCATATAATCAGCTCTGCGCATGACAAACCCCCTCTGAAGGTGAGCCCCGTTACCAGGGGCTGCATCGGTGTCAGCATATCCCGTGACAAAGCGGACAAGCCAGTCGATTTTGCGCGCGAAGCGGGTGTGTGCTATGATCGTGCCCTGTTGAACCCGGGAGGTGTTGATGCGGATCTATCTCGTGCGTCATGGCGATGCGCTCCCCGCAACCGAAGACCCGGAGCGCTCCCTCAGCGAATCCGGAAAAAGAAAGGTCGCCCGTGTGGCCGGTGTCCTCGAGACTATCGGGGCGGGTGTCGACCGGATGATCCACAGTGGCAAACCGCGGGCGCGGCAGACCGCCGAAATTCTGGCCCGGTCTCTCATGCGCGAGCCCGGACTCGAGACCGCGGATGACCTCAATCCGATGGACCCGGTCGAGCCGTGGGCCGGACGGGCCGTGGAACTCGAGCACGACACGATGCTCGTGGGGCATCTGCCGTTCATGAGCCGGCTTCTGACCAGGCTGGTCACCGGCGCGGCGGACCCCGAGCTGGTCGATTTTCCGCCGGGTACGGTGGCCTGTCTGGAGCGGACCAGCGAAGGCAAATGGCTCATCGTCACGGTGGTCCGCCCGGGTCTCTGAGTGGCCCGGCTCTTCACCCCCGCCGCCCGGCTTTCTCAATCTGCTGTCATATATAACGATATCCCTTCCTTGACGATGATTCGCGGCCCGGTTTAGAGTGTGGGGTGACACACCGCCGGCCGCTGCGAAGCGTGCCACACAATCAGTCCATCGCTGGGAGAACCTCATGATCGCACCGACACTTCGATTCCGCGGAGGCAGAGCCGTTTCCGCGGTGCCGCTCTTGTTCTTCGTCGTCTGGGCCATCACCATCTGCGTGGCCGGCGCACCCGATGAAAACGGGCTCGTCCTCGGAGCCGTTCTCGGCATCACCTTCGGCATGTTTCTGTGCAAAGACCGCTGGTGGAATTACGCCGAGGAGGTCATGGCCGGCATGGCCAACAAGATCGCCACCGTGACCATCATGGCGTGGTTCTGGGCGGGGATGTTCGCCCAGGTCCTCCGCGCCGGCGGGCTCGTCGACGGGCTCGTCTGGCTGGGCGGGGTGTCCAACGCCACCGGCGGTGTTTTCGTCGGAGCCACGTTCGTCCTGGCGGCCATCTTCGCTTCGGCGGTGGGCACGGGCTACGGCACGACGGTCGCCTTCATGACGCTCATGTATCCGGCGGGGCTCATCATGGGGGCCGACCCCGTGTGGTTATTCGCCGCCGTTCTCTCGGGCGCCGCGTTCGGCGACAACCTGGCTCCCGTTTCCGACACCACCGTCGTTTCGGCGACCACCCAGGAGACCGACATCCCCGGCGTGGTGAGGTCGCGGTTCAAGTACGCCGTTATCGCCGCGTTCCCCGCGCTGGTCATTTTTACGCTCATGGGCGGAGGCGGCAGTGCCGTCGACCCCGCGCAGGCCGAGCGGATTCTCGCGGAGACGGCCGATCCCAGGGGACTCGTTCTGCTGGCGCCATTCGCCCTGGTCATCTTCCTGGCGCTTCGCGGCAACCACATCCTCGTCACGCTCACCTGGGGGATCGTCGCGGCGACGGCCCTGGGATTCGGTTTCAAACTGTTCACGTTCGCAGATATTTTGTCACTCGACACCTCGCAGCAGGTCGTCGGAGGCGCCCTCGTGCAGGGGATCACCGGATACTTCTCGATGTCGATCCTGGTGCTTCTGATAGTGGCGGGTGGCCACATCATGAAACTGGGCGGCGCGATGGACGCGATCGTCGAGGGGCTCGCCCGCATGGCGGGCAAATCCGTCGCCCGCGCCGAAGTCGCGATGTGGAGCATCATATTCTCGCTCAACGCTTTCATCACCATCAACACGGCCGCCGAAATCACCGCCGCGCCGGTCATCTCCCAGCTCGGCAAACGATTCAAGCTCCACCCGTACCGCCGGGCGAACTTTCTCGACGCGGTCAGCTCGGCGCTCGGATACATCTTCCCGTGGGGGGGCGGGGTGTTGATCGGATACCAGACGATCCGTCTCCTCGAGGGGCAGTACGATTTTATTACGCTGGTTTCTCCGACGGAAGTATGGCCGTTTGTGCTCCACGGGTGGTTTCTGGCACTGGTCATGCTTATAGCGGCAATAACGGGGTTTGGCCGCCGGTTCGAGGGACCCGACGGCAAGCCGGTCAAGACGCCGCCGGAATGAGGGGGCGTCGCCGCAACTTATTGGTTATAAAGAGAATATGTGAAGCAGCGAATGACGAACCGAAAGAGGAGCGAGATGAAGCCCTTTATATGGAAAACTGTGATGGTACTGGTCCTGGCGGTGATGGTGGCGGGGACGGCGGGACCGGACGCGATTGCCGGCGACGAGGCGGACCACGACGTGGTCAGGTTCAGAGCGGATGATTATGTCTGGGTCTCCGCCGATATTTATACGGTTGAAAAAGGCAAGAAGGCGCCGATCGTCCTTCTGTTCCACCAGGCAGGCTCCAACGGCCGCGCCGAATACGCCTACCACATCCCCATACTGATCGAGAACGGCTACAACGTGCTCGTCGTCGACCAGCGTAACGGCGGCAGCCAGTTCGGGGAAGAGAACCGGACGGTCGAAGGCGAGTCGTTCAAGGAGTACAGTTACTGCGAAGCGTACCCGGACCTGGAGGCGGCCCTCGAATTCGTCATCGACGAAGGGTACTCGGGGAGCCGTTACGCGTGGGGGAGCAGCTACAGCGCCTCCCTCGTCCTGAGGCTGGGCATGGACCACCCCGACGAACTCGCCGGCATATTGTCATTCTCCCCCGCGGTGGGAACGGCGATGGCCCCGTGTTCGACGACGGTCTACATCGTCGAAAACGAGGTACCGTCGTTCCTTGCCGTTCCCAGCTACGAAGTGGCCAAGCACAGCGGGATGGCGAAGCGCAAGACGCGCAAGCTCGCCGGGGCGGCATCCAACTACGTCGACAAGATGTATATCGCCGAGCCGGCGACCCACGGCGCTTCCATGCTCGACCCCGAACGGGCCGGGGGAAACGTCGACAAGACGTGGGACGCGGTACTCTATTTCATGAAATCCAACCGTTGATCGAGACGGGCTCGATCACCCCGGGATCGCTGGCGTCCTCCCGCCGGCCGTGCTATAATGAGCGGCGAAGCTGAGCGGCGAGGCCGCGAAGTCGTCCGGCACCCGATCCCTTTTATAAAAACAAATGGGTAACGTCGTACCTTTTCCGGGGAAACAGATTCCCAAGTTCGGATTCAAGCGCGTACTGCGGCGCAAGTCGGCGCGCATGGAAGTCG
>CBDVDJ010000257.1:0-5074 GCA_965372695.1 uncultured bacterium | reverse complement strand
AGTATCAGCACGGCCAGCGGAAACGCCCGGATCGTGGGCGTCCTGGGCAGTGTGAACGCCACCAGCTCGAGCGGCGACCTCGACGTCGTCATTATCCCGGTGGGGGACAAGGAGTTCTACCTGAACACGGCCACGGGCGATGTCCAGGTCTTCTTCCTGCCCGACCAGGGTTATGGTTTTCTGCTCGACGTAAACACATGTACGGGTTCGATCTACGGAGACATGGAATTAACGAAACTCGACCAGGTCTCCAGACGTAAGCTCAAGGGAGTGGTCGGCAACGGAAAATCCCGGGTCATCATCGAAACCGCCAGCGGGAACGTTTCGATCGTCGAACGCACGGAAAAACAGGATTGAGGAAGACACAACGTGAACTGCGAAACCGTAAGAAAGATCAGTCAGGACTACCTCGAACGGAGGCTGCCCCAGCTCGACCGTCACGAGTTTCTGCGCCACGTCAACGAGTGCAGTTCGTGCGAACGCGAGCTGGTCAACTACCGCGACGTGTTCACGTTTCTCGGCGCGATGGAGCCGATGGAATCGCCGCGCGGATTCCAGAACGCCATCATCTCGCAGCTCAAATCGGAGGGCTTCATTCACCAGCCCGAGATTCCTCGTGTCCGGCGCTGGGCGAATGTCTTTTTGTCCCTCCCCGGCGCCCTGAAATATCCTTTTGCCGCCACCGTTGTCATTGCGGCACTATACTTCCCGTTGAAGATGGCCTTTTCGATGGCCGGAGGGGCCGCCGGCAAGGCGATCGTCATCGCGGCCAACTGGCTGGTATCGATGGGCGATACGCTGGGCGAAGTCTCGTTCTTCACGCGCCTCTGGGACGTACTCAACGGCTATGCCCGGGCGCTGGGAACCGTGGCGAACGCCTTGACGACGATGCTGTCGTCATCCGGGGGGTTGTGGATCCTGGCCGTGGGAGCCGTCGTCACCCTGTCGGCGATCCTGCTGATCACTCGGGTTGTCAGAAAGAGGAGTTCCAGCAATGCGCCGCTATGCCTTTAGCCGGTTCTTGATCGGTGCCGCGGTGGCCCTCGTTCTCGTTTCTCTCCCCCTTGTAACCGCGTGGGCACAAACAGCAGAATCCGACACCACCGTACCCGACACCACCGCCGGGGACAAACCGGCGAGTGGCCGCGTCAAGATAAGTATCGACGAGAGCGGTATCAGCATCGAAGGCCGGGTGTCGGTCAGCACCGACAAGGATGAAGACGACGAGTGGGTCGAGGTGTACGACGGTCGCCAGCGCTACCGCGAAAAAGGCCTCGATATCGTCAAATTCGGCGAGAGCGTTTTTGTGGCCAAAGACGAACTGATTCGCGGCGACCTGGTTATCTTCGGCGGCAATGCGATGATCGAAGGCCGGGTGGGCGGCAACGTCGTGGTGATCGGCGGCAACATCCGCGCGCGTTCCGGCGCGGTGATCAAGGGCGACGCCGTGGTGATCGGCGGCATGCTGGACGAAGACGACGACGTCGTCATCCACGGCGAGCGCGTCACGTTCAACGAGTTCTTTCCCTCGAACGGGTTCTGGCTGTTCAGCCCCGAGGGCCGGCTCGTCAAGATCGTCCTCTTTCCCGTCGGCCTCTTTGTCCAGCTGATCCTCGCGTTTCTCGTCCTGCTCTTTCTCCGCGCCCGGATCCTGGTGTGCGACGATCACCTTTCGTCGGGATTTCTCAAGAGTTTCGGCGTCGGATTATTGTCCTCGTTTATCGGCGTTTTCGGCCTGATCATTGTGTCGGTCACACTCCTCATTACGATCATCGGCATTCCGCTCGCCTTGCTCCTCTGGGTCAGCTGTGCGGGGATTCTCATGCTCGCGTGGACGATATTCACCTTTTCGCTCGGGCGCCTCGTGGCACGCCGGCTGCAGATCGAATCGGACAGCGCCTTCCTCATGGTTTTCATAGGCACCGTCGCGATCAACGTGCCCAGCGTGATCGCGTGGGGGCTCGGCCTGGTCACGATGGGATTCCTCGGACCGCTGGCTCTCACGTTCTCGGCGCTCGGTTGGTGTGTCAAGGGATTCGCCTATCTCGCCGGTCTGGGCGCACTGGTTTCGAGCCGTTTCGGCGGCCGCCCGCTCGCCGCCAGAGCCGGCGCGGCGCCCCCCGCTCCGCCCGCTCCGCAGACGGTGGATGCCTGAGTCCCGTCCTTATCAGATTATTTGACTTTCTTTCACCCAACTCATTCCGTATCGTATTGGTATGAAGTCCATTGCGGGGAGGGTCCTGACGGCCCTCCTGATATCTCTTCTTATAGGACATTCCCACGCCCGGGCCGACTCGGACGCCGCCGCCGAGGCCGCTCCGGCCTTCGACGCCGGTAATTTCGAGTGGGCATACGGCATGGTCATCGATACGGTTTCGGTGACAGGGAACGTCAAGACACGCTCGATCGCCCTGCTGAGGGAGATGGAATCGCGCGCCGGAACCCGGCTCGTAAAGACCAGCCTGGCGCGGGATCACCGCTATCTCACCGACATCAGCAGCGTGGCCACCGTGAGGATCGACGTGTATCCCGTCCGGGAGGGCCACTGCGGACTGACGGTGGATGTGACCGAGCGGCCCGTCGTCTTCCTCAAGATGGTCTATCCCATCGTCGAGTACGACTTCAACAACGAGCGATTCCGCTACGGCCTCCGCGTCAACGACCGCAACTTCCGCAAGCGCCTCGAGAGCTTTTCGCTGGCGTACACTCGCAACTCGGTCGGCAACGACCACGCGGGGATCGGCTGGTCGACCGACTGGATCGGCTGGCAACACGTCGGAATGGGAGCGTGGGTTTCTTACTTTCACCGGGGCGACGTCGGGGAAACGCTGTCGATCGTGGAACAGACCCGTGTGTCGACGGCGGTGTCGCTGCCGCTGACCGACAGCCGGATCGCGTTCTCGCGGCTGATCGGGGGGCTGATGTTCGCCAACAATCACCTGGCCGCCAACGACACCCCGGGCGACGACGAGGTGCTCATCAGCCCGTCGCTGGGCTTCGCCTACGATACCCGCGACAGCCCGTTGCGACCGGAGTCGGGAGGACTGTTCTTCATCGACGGACAGGCCACCCGCGACGTCACAGACGGAAGCACCTACTACCTGCTCCGCAACGACATCAGACTGTTCCGGGGGGCGGCGAGCTGGCTTGTCTTTGCCGCCAACTCGAATCTGGCCTACCAGATTGGTGATTTCCCCGAGTACATACGCTTCGGCATGGGCGGCGCCGGTACTCTGCGCGGCTACAGCGCCGGCCATTTCGAAGGAAATCACCGCTGGATCCAGTCTCTCGAAAGCCGGATCACTCCATTCTCGACGTGGGTTTTCAGCGTTCCCTACGCCAAAGTCGTCGACGTCACCGTCTCAGGCGTGTTGTTCATCGACGGCGGCATCGTCTGGGAAAAGGATCAGGAGTTCACCGCGAGCCGCTGGCACAGCGGCTACGGCGTTGGACTTCGAATATTCTCTCCCTTCCAGGACGTCACCCGGATCGACGTCGGCTTCAACCAGGGTGGCGCGGCCGTTTTCTACTTCAGCACCGGCTCGCGATTCTGATTTCTTACGAGCCACCCCTCTTTCTGGCCCCGACGTCAGCCGTCACAGGCGGTGTTTCGTGGGGCACCAGCCCCATACCGACTGCTGATTTTTAACCTGTAGTTAATAAAAGCGTTGCGTTGTTCCGATGATGGCGGCGGACCGAATCTGGGTCATTCCTCCCATCTGGTCCGGCTGCGGGGCGCCCGCCGCCGCCGGGAAACACAACAATTATCACGAAATAATCCGAAGTCCACGTGCGGGCCCTTACCCTTAACTCCCGGTGATATCGGGGTTTATCACATTACATATCATCGAGTTTGATAATCTGTCTTGATTGCCGGCCTGAAGCGGGGCCTGTAACCCCAACGGGGAATACAGGTTGCAGTATCAGGTAGAGAAGCACGGTTCTGGAAAAACCGCATTATTGCGGTATGTCGGAATTGAATCATTTTTGCTTCGGTTGCCCGGGACGGGCAGATAAAGAATTCAGCGTCAACCGATGAAGTATCTGCACTTGAATATGATGGTTACCCCGGGCGTGGCCTTGGCGGTCCTGCTGGCGATGACGCCGGCGGCGGCCCAGCAGGCTCCGGAACTGCACAAGTTGCCAAGCCACGACCCCGCCGCCCTCGGCGATCGCGTCCCCGGGGAACCGGTAGCCCGCACCCCCGGAATACCCGGCCGATCGTCGCTGGCGTCATCGCGATACCACCTGGCGAACGGTCTCAGTGTCACCGTTTACGACAGCGCGGAACTCGCGTCGAGACTCACCACGCTGGCCGGCGAGCAGGTCATCACGCTCGACGACGGCCGCTACGTGAGCGTCATCACCGATATCAACGATCCGTCGATATACAACAAAGGGGACGGTGACTTTCATCCTTTCCGCGAGGAGTGGGTGATTGATGTCCTGTCGGGGATTTCACACCCGGGCATGGACGTCGACATGACGGTGTACATTCTTCCGTTTCCGCGGCGTAACCTGCTCGTCAGCTCGACGTCCGGCAACTCGGTTTTCCTCAGCCCGCACGTCCTCGATATCCACCCCGCCGTCTGCGCCTACATCGTGGCTCACGAGCTGGGGCACGTGTTCCACAACGCGTACATGCCCGACGGTTCGCCGCTGTGGAACCGCTATCGCTGGATCCGTGGAATCACCAACTCCGACATTTACTTGGCGGGGGCGGCCCACGCTTACCGCCCCAAGGAGATTTTCGCGGAGGATTTCCGCGTGCTGTTCGGCGGTGAGGACGCGGCGTTCGGAGGAAGAATTGAAAACACCAGCCTGCCCGCGCCGGCGGAAGTCGCCGGCCTGTACGAATTCATGTCGAACATCGGCGGCGAGACGGTAGTGATCGGACCAAAAGTCCGCGCGACGAACTACCCCAACCCGTTCAACCCGGAGACGGAGATCCGCATCGTCGTTCCCGATAACATTCTGGTGGCGCGCGAACGCGTGACGGTGCGCATCTACGACGTGACCGGCGCCCTGGTCAAGCAGCTGTATTCCGGCGTTCCGTCCGGAGAAAATCTTTACA
>CBDVDJ010000256.1:0-5074 GCA_965372695.1 uncultured bacterium | reverse complement strand
TACAATTTCCCGCAGCAGCGGGTGACCGACCACCGGATCGGTTTGACGCTGCACAAGTTGACCGAGATACTCGACGGCTCTCTCGACGAAGTCATAGAAGCGCTCACCGAAGCCGACATCGCGGAAAAGATGAAATGACGGAGTTTTTTGGTAATCACGACCGGGATGACGACCCGGACATCGGGCGCTTCGACCCGGAGCTCCTTCGCGCGCTCGTCGGTGTCGGCGAGAGATGCCTCGCGAGTAAAGACGTGCCCAACGCGCGTAATAACGCCGAGTGGTTGATGTGTCACGCGGCCGGCTGTACGCGGCTGGATATCTACGGGGGCGGTGTCGCTGAATTCCCGGCCGACACCGGCGATAAATTCATGTCTTATATCGAGCGCCGCCTTGCCCGCGAACCGCTCCAGCACATCGTCGGCTCGACCGAATTCATGTCGCTTCCCTTCGAGACGCGTCCCGGTGTATTCGTGCCGCGTCCCGATACCGAAGCGCTCGTCGAGCTGGCCGAAGACCGGTTGCGCGCGATGCCGCTCTCCGGGGTCCTCCGTGTTCTCGACGTCTGCTGCGGGAGTGGTGTCGTCGGCGTGTCGCTGGCCCGCCGCGTCCCCAACGTAGAGGTCCGCGCCGTCGATCTGAGCCGTCTGGCCGTCGAGGCGACGTCGGAAAACGCCCGCCTCAACGGTGTAGGAGACCGGGTGAGGGTGTTCAACCTGTCCGCGGCGGAATACCCGGAAGAACCCTTCGACGCCGTCGTCTGCAACCCTCCGTACATCGCGACAGAAGAAATCGCGGACTTGCCGCCGGAGGTGCGCGACCACGAACCGGTAGAGGCGCTCGACGGCGGAGCGGACGGACTGGACTTCTACCGGGATATCATTCCCCTGCTGCCCCGCTGGTTGAAGCCGGGCGGCTTCGCCGCGTTCGAAATCGGCGACACCCAGGGACCCGCCGTATCCGCGCTCCTGGAACGCGCCGGCTTCACAGAGACCACCGTTACTCCAGACCTCGCCCGACGAGACCGTGTGGTCGCCGGCACCTGGAGGGCATAAACCCCTCGCCACCGCCCGCCCGGTTCAACTATCATCAGTAGCGCGCGAACCAAGGGGGTTGACCATGGACAAATTTATCGTCAAGGGACCGACCCGGCTCGAGGGGCATATCTCGGTCAACGGCGCCAAGAACGCGGTTCTGCCGATCATGGCGGCGGCGCTGCTGACGCGCGGGCGAAGCGTGATCGAGAACGTGCCCGCCCTGAGAGACGTCTACGCGATGATCGAGATGCTCGACGTCCTCGGTGCCGTAACGACTTTCGAGGACGGCACCTTGTCGGTCGACACGGCCAACGCCGACGGCGTGGAGGCGCCCTACGACCTGGTGCGCAAGATGCGCGCCTCGATTTATGTCATGGCGCCGCTGCTCGCCTATCACGGCCGTGCCCGCGTGAGCATGCCGGGAGGGTGTGCGTGGGGACCGCGGCCGATCGACCTGCACCTGATGGCGATGGAACAGCTGGGCGCGCAGATCGACCTCGAGCACGGCTACATCGTGGCGACCTGCAAACGCCTCGAGGGCGGCGAAGTGACGTTTCCGATATCGAGCGTCGGCGCTACCGCGCAGACAATGATGGCTGCCGCGCTCGCCAACGGCACGACGGTTATCCGCAACGCGGCGATGGAACCGGAGATTACCGACCTCGGTGCCGCGCTGATTCGATCGGGCGTGTCTATTGAAGGTCAGGGAACGCCGACTCTGACGATTACCGGCGTCGACGAGTTGCAGCCCATTCACCACACGGTGATCCCCGACCGGATCGAGGCCGGCACCTTTGCCGCCGCCGCGGCAATCACCGGCGGCGACGTCACGGTGACGCGTTGTGCGCCGGCGCACCTCGATGCCGTGCTGTCGACCTTGAGGGGGTGCGGCGCCGAGATCGATATCGCGGGAGACACGGTTCGCGTACGGGGGCCGGAGAGGACCGGGCCCGCGCACGTCGTCACGCAGGAGTACCCGGGGTTCCCCACCGACATGCAGGCCCAGATCATGGCTGTGCTGTGCCGGGCCGACGGCGTGAGCACCGTCAAGGACACTATCTATCCCGACCGTTTTACCCACGTACCCGAGCTGCGCCGCTTCGGCGCCGACATTCGGCTCGACGGCAACCTGGCCGTCATCAAGGGCGCGGGCACGTTACAAGGCGCACCCGTCATGGCCACCGACATCCGGGCAAGCTCAGCGCTCATCCTGGGGGCGATGGCCGCCCGGGGCACCACGGAAATCCGCCGCGTTTATCATATCGACCGCGGTTACGAGCGCATCGAAGACCGGCTCTGCGGTCTGGGCGCCGACATCGAGAGAGTATCAGACTGAACATGCGTCACCTCATACTCGGCACGGCCGGGCACGTCGACCACGGAAAGACCCAACTGGTCAAGGCGCTCACCGGCCGTGACACCGATCGACTCAAGGAAGAAAAACAACGCGGGATATCGATCGAGCTGGGGTTTGCCCCGCTGGAGCTCGATGACGATACCTTCATCGGCATCGTCGATGTCCCGGGCCACGAACGCTTCGTCAAGCACATGGTGGCCGGCGCCGGTGGGATCGATATGGCAATGCTCCTCGTCGCGGGCGACGAGGGCGTGATGCCGCAGACCGAAGAACACATGGAGGTGCTGCAGTCGCTGGGGATCGCCGCCGGACTGGTAGTGGTGTCCAAGAGTGACCTGGCCGACGACGATACCATGGAGATCCTGCGCGAGGAGATCGCGGATCTCACCCGGGGAACATTTCTCGAGGACGCGCCGCTGGTGCCGGTGTCGGCAAAAACCGGCCACGGCCTCGACCGGCTCAAGGCGGAACTGGCGCGGCTGGCCGCCGGTGTTCCCGAGCGGGATACCGGGGGGGCTTTTCGCCAACCCGTCGACCGCGTGTTCCACAGCAAAGGGATCGGTGTCGTGATCACCGGAAGTTGCTACTCGGGAGTGGTAAAGGTGGGCGACAAGCTCGAGGTGCTGCCGTCCGGTCTGACGACCCGGGTGCGCGAGCTGCAGAGCTTCAACGACAAGATCGCCGAAGGGCGGGCGGGCGAGCGGCTGGCCGTCGCCCTGCAGGGGTTGAAGCTCGAAGAGGTGTCCCGGGGTGACATGCTCGTTACGCCGGGCCGCTTCGCACCTTCGTACGCGATTGACGTCCGTGTTCGTCTGGCCACTTACTACGATTTCGAGGTCAGGAACCGGGAACGAATCCGTATCCACCACGGCGCCCGCGAGGTGCTGGGAAGGGTGATACTGCTCGAACACGACGTGTTGCGGGCCGGGGACAGTGCGTTCGTCCAGATAAAACTCGAAAAGCCTCTCGTCCCGGCGCAGGGCGACCACCTGGTGCTGCGCAAGTATTCGCCGGCGCGCGTCATCGGCGGCGGTGTTGTGGTCGAACCGCACCCCGAACGGCACAAACGGCGCGATACCGGAGTGATCGAACAGCTCAGGTTGAAAGAACAGGGTGACCCCGCGGAAGTACTCCTCGAGTCGATCGGGCGCGGCGGCCTCGACGGCGTCCGGCGAAAAGACGTCGACGACGGACTGATCCAGACTTTGCTGGACGGTGGCGCGGTGTTCGATGTCGACCGCGTGCTGTTCCATCGCAACGCACTCGACTCGCTCGCGGAATCGGTCGAGGATCTGACAGCCACTCACCAGGCCCGGTTTCCCCTGCAGTGGGGCATGGACAAGGAAGAACTGCGGCAGAAGACGAAGTTTCCGCACGGAACGCCGTTGTTCAACAAGGTCCTGGAGAGACTGGGAGACTTCCGTCCGGTGTACGTCAAGGGCAACCGTGTACGGTCGGGCGGCGCGGGTATGGAAGTCCCCGAATCGGCACGCGCCGACCTGGCGGCACTTC
This sequence comes from uncultured bacterium, assembly GCA_965372695.1. Lineage (GTDB taxonomy): Bacteria > Krumholzibacteriota > Krumholzibacteriia > WVZY01 > JAKEHA01 > CBDUWU01. Next base: position 1,171 of record CBDVDJ010000256.1, on the reverse strand, counting down.
TCGAGCGGATCCGCTCGGCCGGGGTGGCGTTCCCGTCGCGCCGCGACCTGGAGGCGGGCTGGCGGGGAGAGCATCATTTGCCCGATGCGTTACAATACCTCAAGGACACGGGTGACGTCGTCGAGATCGGGAGCGACGGCTTGATTCATCGCGAGAGCCTTGATTTTTGTATCGAAGAACTGCGCCGTTTGTTCGGCGAACACGAAGAGGTGTCGGTCTCCGACGTCAAAAACGCGCTGGGCGTGACGAGAAAACACGCCATCCCTCTGCTCGAGTCTCTCGACGAACGGCGGATCACCGCCCGATCGGGGAACGCCCGCGTCAAGGGGCCCCGTTTTCCCGCTTGATTCGCGTCTTTTCCCCCCCCTCTCCCCCGCCCCCCCCGGGGGGGAGTCTCGAAAACACCGGAGGAAAACGACATTTGAGTCTTTCAAGAGCGTAAATCGTATGCTATATTTATATTACATCCTAGGGCGATATCGACGCTAAAGCCGTAACTTAATTGCAAGTTCCGCCGACCCATGCCCAGCCGGGAGGTGGAGCAGGCGTCCGCTTTTAGTGCCCGGGTTTCAGTGCGCCGTTCACAGGCCGCTGGACGGGTCGGGAGCGGGTCGAACCATGAAGCCCTGAAAAGGTGATATCGATGAAAGCCCTCTCAAGAATACTGGTGGCGAGTGTGATGTTGGCGGTGCTGCTGGTGCCGCTCGCCTCGATGTCCGACCAGCTTTCCGCGCCGATGACCACGACTGTCTTTCCTCCCCAAGAGACGATCAACTTTGCCGGGCAGTCGTTGCGGTTCACAACGGACGTTCCCCTCAAGGTCTCGCTCGAGATCGTGGCGCCGGGCAAGATCCGCCTGAAGTTCAAGGCCGTTCCCACGGCCGGCGGCAATGCACCGGCTGCGACCACGGTCAATATCTTCTGGGAAAACTGGTCCAACGACATCTACGACGGGTCCGCGCCGACCACCGAACCGTGGGACGGCATTCTCCTTACAGAATCGGGATTTACAGAGAAGTAGGAGAAGGCCTGGTCCGTAAAGAATTTTTACGGGCGTTAAAATATTTTACTATCTAAACCGTTCGCAGTTTTCTGCGAACGGTTTTCTTTATCTAATCGCGCAACGCACTATAAAAACAATGGGTTACAAGTTGCACCGATGGATGTCTCC
>CBDVDJ010000255.1:0-5086 GCA_965372695.1 uncultured bacterium | reverse complement strand
GTTTGCCCTGCTGCTGTTGCTGTTGCCTGGCCGCCGGATCCGTCGCGCCCTTCGACATGATCATTACGCCCGCCACGCCGTCGAGCGCCTTGACGGCGTCGCGGCACTGATCCTCGACAACGCGGCGGATGTCGGCATCGTCCGTGGGCAGCCGAAGCGTGAGCATTATCGAAGCACCATCGACAGTTATCTTCTCGATCCTGTTCTCCGAAACGACGTTGCCGTCACCGAGCAGATCCTTCACGCCCTCGAGCGCCGTCCTCACCTGTTTTTCATCAACCACGTCGATCATCCTCCATGTCGCTGTATTCTATAACGATGCGGGACCAGACGGCCCCGGAACCGCTGTGACGATAATAAATGACCCTGGAATATATAATGACCTAGGAATATATACGATGCCGGCGCGGCCTGCAATCGAATTGCGGACCATAAAAGTCCTGATTTCCGCCGGTTACAGATTCTCTGACCAGGGAGGATGGGTCAATAGCCGCGGGGGAGCCGGTTGTGCTTCTTCAATCGCTCGAGCCACACGTCGATACCGTCGGCTTCGGCAAAACGCCTCACCCGGCGAAATCCCTCACCGTAAACTTTGTTGCTGTCGTTGACAAGGTTCGCCATGACGTACTCGGCCACCCGGCCGTTGTAATGCTGAAGCACGAGGAAGGAGGCGTAGTTGCAACTGCCTTCCGCGAACGCCTCGTCGTTGTCGAGTTGGCCCGCGGTAAACTGCCACACGTGCGCCAGTTCGTGGGAGAGCGTGCTGACCACGTCCATCCTCGGCATGCCGTAGAGCAGGTACACATCGATCCGTCGGCTGGTCACCATCCCGAACAGGCTCTTGTTCTCCTCGAAGTCGGTGAAGCCCGTCAATCGATACGACCCCCTGCCGGACAACTGCTGCATCCTTTTCAGCCCGATAACGTGCAGATCGACTTCACCCAACTCGACGTTCATGCCAAAGCGCGACATCCGCCGGGCGACCTCGGCGAGGATGATCTGCGCCTCACTCGACTCAGTCACCGCCGATTCCCGGCAGATGCTGCAGATGTAGCGGCCGTCGCTGTACCGCACCCCGCCTCCCGTCGTGTGTGGCGCAATAAAACGCCCGCAGTATTCGCACGCCTCGGTTTCGTTCTGGTGCGCCAGGTGATAGGCGTTCCCCCAGAAATCGAACAGGTACTCGCCCTGGATGATCCCGTCGCAAAGCGCACATCGCTTGGCCACGTGATCTTCGAAACAGTCGGTGTGGTAGTTGTCGCCGCGGTAGGTCGTGTAGGTGCCTTTGACGGGGTTGCCGCAATGTTTGCACACAAAGCAGTGCGAGTGAAAATAGACGCCGTTGGTCTCGAAATAGGTGCCCGTTATCGGCTCGCCGCACTTCTTGCACAAAAACGGCTTTTCGGACTGGGCGTGCGCCCCCGGCGTCAGCAAGAGAGCGACGAGTACGACGATGAGAATTATGCCGACTCTGGTGTTCAGTGTGCCTCCCGTATCCACGGTCCTTGATATTGCAAGTATCGTACCTTTTTCATGATTCCGGAGATGCCGTGGAACCGACGGGCCTGATCAGTGCCAGGCTGGCCGTGTGGCCGTGGAGGAAGTTCCTGCCCCCGATCGGACCGATCTCGCCGGCGCAGAAGAACCCCGCCATCGGCAGGTCATCGAAAAACGAATTGATCGCCGAGATGTCACCATCGGGATGGTCATACAAGCGAGTCCCCCGGCCGTTGCACGAGAACAGCACGGCGCCGCTCGGAGCACCGAACAGCGAATGAGGCGTGAGCATCATCTCCAGGTCTTCTTTGGCGGTGTCGGCATCGCGGAGGTGAAACTGGACGAACTCGCCCGCTTCGACGAAATCGCCAATGGCGATGGATCCCGTCTTGCGGTCGATGCCCACCATTCCGCGTATGAGAAAATCCCCGCGGCCGTACATCTCCTTCGAAGGTTCGATCGCCCTGCCGACAAACAGCCCGTTGGAAAGCAGTACCTTGTCGTCGTCCGACAGTTCCTCGATCAGTTCCTGGATCTGCGTCATCGCCGGCTTGCCGCCGAGTTGCTTGATCACGTTGGCGTCGCCTTCGGTCACTTCGAGCAACGGCCCCACCGGCCTGCACCCCTGCGAGACGATGACGTCCACCGATACGGGGCCGTCGAGCGCCACACCGACGACACCCTCGTGACAGATGTGGCCGTTCATGAACATCGCCGTCTCACCTGGCGCACGCGCGCCGCTGGCCATACCGCCGATAACGGGCACACCGGGAAACGCCGTATTGAACGCGCCCAGCAGTCCGTCCATATGGGCGGAAAAAGGGTCGGCCACCATGAAGAACGCCCGTGTTTCGACGATGTCGCCGGCGGCTATTACCGATGGCAACATGCGCGGTCGTTCGGCGACTTCGTGGATCTCCAGAGGTGACAGGGCAAAGGGATGGAGCTGTACGCCCGGCAGCCGCGCGGCTACGACTGCGATCGCACGGTCGCCTTCGACTTCCCTGCACGAGCCGATGACTCCCTCCCCCGTACAACCGATCAGCACGCGGGGGGACAGGACGTCCCGGAAACGGTCGAGCAGTTTTTGCGCTTCGCCGGCGTGGTGGCGCGAGGGGAACACGAACATGAGATCGATCGGCCCTTTGCCGATCGCCCGCTCGATCTCGTCAGCGACTTCCAGCGCCGCCTTCTTCAGATCCGACTCCAGCGAGAGCGAAGATGCAAATTGTATAGTATCAGTCATTTACCAGACTCCGAGGCTCGGGCCGAGGTTTAGAAAGATCGATTTGGGGATACCACACACACCCCCTAAATAACATCCGGGCGCGGTGGAAGGCAACCTCATAGAAAAAGCCCGGCGGATCCCCGATCCGCCGGGCCCGAACCGGCTCTCAGACTTCGGCCGGCGCCGAGGCCGGCCCTTTGCCGCCGCGCTTGAGCTTGCGCCTGAGCCACATCCAGAAGCTCCGGAACGTCCAGCCCGTGCGGACACAATAATAGTAGAGCGGCGGCATCACCACGATGAGCAGGATCGTGCTCGCCACGAGACCACCGATCGACGCCAGCGCCAGGTTTTCCCAGATGTCCTTGTCGTCGGTCTCGTTCAAATGAATCAAGAGCGGCGCCAGTCCCGCGATCGTCGTCCCGCTGGTGAGCAGAATCGATCGCAGACGGATGCGCGTCCCGCGCGCGACGGCACGCCGCAGCAACCCCGCGCGCTCCTCTTTGGCCAGTGCAAAGAGGTCGCTGCCGCCGAGTTGCTTGCGCATCCCGGGAAACAGAGCGGCCCGTTCGGACGGGTCTCCACCCTGCTTGATCTTCAGGATGAGCGCTGACTCCGTGCGGAACCTGCTCACGAGAAGAATGGCATTGTTGACCACGATACCGAACATGAGGATCAGTCCAATCCGCGCCGAAGAATCGAAAGTCGAACTCGTCAACCAGAATATCATCACCACGCCGACGAGCGACATCGGCACCGAGATCAGAACGAGGATCGGGAGGGACACACTCTCGAACAACGCCGCCAGCACGAACAGGATGAACACCAGCGCCAGCCACAACGCCTGGTTCAGTTCTTTTTCTTCCTCTTCCGTGAGGAATTCGCGCGTCGCCTCCTCGACCTCATAGCCGTACGGGAGTTCCTCTTCGACACCCGTGATGATGTTCTTGATGTAGCGGGTCCGCATCTGCTCGGTTCCGAGGTATTCCCAGTTCACGTACGCTGTGTACTTCTGGTCGTCGCGCACGATCGACCTCGACATCTCGCGCTTCTCGACCTCGATCAAGTCGCCGAGCCGTACCTGCTCCCCTGCCCCGTTGCGAATGACCTTTCCGGAAATATCCGAATACGAAACATTGTCGGAGTCGTCGTACGACATCTGCAGTCGTTCCTGCTCGCCGTCGATCACCATCGTCCAGGGAAAGTCCACCCCCAGCAGCCGCTGAACCTGGCCGACCAGTTCGGCGACGGTAAAGCCGTACGCGGCCAGCCGGTCGCGGCGAATAGAGATGACCATCTCGTGTTGCCGGATCCGTTCGTACTGACCGCCCGTCGTAATTCGCGCGTTCCGCACACGGCGGCTCTTCCCCGCGCGGGCGAGAGTTTTCTTGGCAATTTCGTTCAGCTTTTTCGAATTGTATCCCGTAATCTTGACCAGCGAGTTGAGAGCGGACCCGCCGAACGCCCCCTTGAAATACGGCCGGTCCGAAAATCCACGGATAAAGACCGACGTCCCTCCGGTCTGGTCGGCTTTCTCGATGAGGAGGGCCCGGAAGTTGACGGGAATCGCCGTGGCGAGGAGGTCTTCCTCGAACTCGACCCGCAGGATCGACTGGTTGCTCCACGCCCGCGATGTCATGCGGGCACCCTCAGGAATCGGCAGCAGCACTTTTTCGAACTCGTAGAGCGTTTGCGACGTCATTTCGACGTCCGTACCCGACGGCATCTCGAGGTACATGAACAGCTCCTGCTGGCTGGGAAACTGCCAGAACCCGCCCTTCATCACCTTCCTGTCGTAGACGTGCCACCCCCACACGAACAGAACGACGCACGCCGGCAACACGACCCAGGCGATCTTCTGTTTGAGATAGAACAGTTTTTCGAACAGCGGCAGGGGTGCATCGAGGTCGGGGGTCTCGTCGACGAACTGCGCCAGCTGTGCCGCGTCGTCTATCTCGTTGGGTCCGTCGGCGGACTTACGCACCATGGGACGCGCCCACCAGCGGTCGAGCACCATCGGCACCCACCCGAACGCAACGAACAGCGAAGCCATCATCGCGGTCGCAACCGAAATCGCCAGCGGCACGTAGTAGAGGGCGAGTCGTCCCGACAGGAATATGAACGACGCGAACGCGACCATCGTCGTCAACGTCGTCGCCAGAATCGGAAACAGGACCTCCCTCGTTCCCTCGACGATCGTTTCCGCGGCGACTTTGAACTTGGTCCGGCGCGACATGTTCTGTTTCTCGGCCTTATCCAGCGCCCTGAGCCGCCGGTGTACGGAGTCGAGGACGAGTATACTGTTGTCGAGGATCAACCCGAAACAGACGGTGAGCCCGCTGATCGTCACGAAGTTGACGGAGA
>CBDVDJ010000254.1:0-5107 GCA_965372695.1 uncultured bacterium | reverse complement strand
TCTTGACGCCGTACGAGACCTGGGTCCAGGTCATGTTCACCTGGCCATCGTTTTGTTCGTCGCTGATAATACGGAATCCTTCCCACCAGCCGCGCTGTTCGGCGCAGCGCAGCGTGCGGTCGTTGGGCCGAACGAGAATCGTATCTGTTTGTGTGCCAACGGATTCCAGCGTCCCGAGGACCTCTATGGCCAGATTCCGTTTGTTGATGTACATTTCGACTCCGGCCTCGATCGAAACAGTCCCGTGGTGTGGATCTCCAAAGCTGATCGTTTCCGCCGTAGGATCAATTATATAAGGAGATTCGGCGACGACGAATTCGGCGGCATCGTAGATGTTCGGCGTTCGACGAGTCCCGCGCTTGAGCGGTTCTGTGACCGAATCAGAAAACTCGCCATCGGATACGGTGATCGTCACGACATCCTCCCCGACCGACCTCACCGGCGTCCACTGCATCTCTGTATTCTGGCTGCTTGCCGAGACCGGGACAAGAGTCCCGCTGGTGATTTCCCAGGTCACAGAGAGGGGATCCCCGTCGGGGTCGCTGACAGAAACGGCCAGGACGTGTGGCGTTTTGAAGTCAAAAGCGATTTCTGTCGTAATAAATGTTATCGAGGGGGCCTGGTTAACGGGTTCCGGCGTTTCGGTACCGGAGCAACCCAGGATCAGGGGTATGACGAGAGCTGTCAAAAACAACCTTCGCATAACATAAATCCTTCCATTACAAATAGTTATAACACCCAGCCGAGGTGTGCCGACTTGCCCGCCGGGGAGCGTATTGACACGGTATCTGGATGCCGCATATGAAGACACAATAGGCCTCCACAGATCTGGAATCAAGTGAATTTGGGGGAATGTTTCACGTGAAACACCCGGCAAAATGTTTCACGTGAAACATTCTTGCCGCCTTTATTCCAGGCGCCGCTGAAGCCATTATTTAATAGCGAGTTAAGCAGATCCGAATCAGGCAGTTCGGCCGTAAAGGCAAAAACGGCCGAATTCGTGGTCGGTAAACGCGATCAAACGGAGAACCCGATTGGCAATCTCGGGTTGGGGTTCTTCTCCCCGGGGGCGCAACGTGCAGTAGACACCATTCGAGTCGAGGAAGGGCTCGATCAAACGGGCGACAGAGTCCGGGGTCCCGACGGCGAAAGAAACCGCCACGTCGAAGCCGCTCACGAGGTCGTCCCGGTGGCCGAGCTCCAGAGCGTCCCCCGCGATCGCTTCCGCATGTTTCAGGTCCAGGGTTTTGATCGTGCGCTGAAGAAACGTCGTCTTTTTCTGTTTTCGCTCGATCATCGTGACGCGAATGCCTGACTGGAGGAGATTCCATACGACACCAGGGAAACCCGCTCCGGATCCGACATCGACAACCCGGAGGTCTTTGTCGGGCCGGGTCGTCGAGGCCGCCGGAAGGTTTTCGAGGAGAAATTGATACATCAGAACGCTTTGACGAACGAGCCGATCCAGAACCGCCGTCGTCGACCGGCGCGAAACCAGCCCCACCCTGTCGTTCCAGGTAACGATGTCGGCCAGGTAGCGCGCCAGCAGTGTCGCGGGCAGCTCCGGAAACTCCCGCACGAGGGCGGAAGTAATAGCGTCCAGTCGTGTTGGGGATTGATTGTTCATCTCACTGGGGGATAGCAATCCGAAAGTCCGGCTGTCATTTTCGGCACACCGGACAAGTAAAAATCTTGTAACTGATTATATATCAAGCAGTTGCACTGTTTTCTCGGCGATGTCGCTCCAGAAAAACCGCCACGATCGACAGATCCGCCGCCCTGACACCCGAGATGCGCGAGGCCTGCCCGACCGTTTCCGGCCGCTTTTCGATGAGTTTCTGCCGTGCTTCGGTGCTCAAGCCCGGCAGGTCCTCATAGGAGAACTGTTCGGGGATGACCCTCGACTCCAGTGCCCGCATGGCCCGAATGTCCCGCTCCTGCCGCTTGATGTAACCTTCATATTTTACAGCGCTCTCCAGGTGTCCGTCCAGCGCAGAGTCGTACTCTTCAAACGGCTCGAGAAAAGGCCGCAGGTCGGCGCACCGGATCCCGGGGCGCCTCAGCACCTCTCGAAGGGAGGCTCCCTTGTTGACGGGGTCCAGACCTTCGCCGCGGAAGTGAGCGTTGCCGTCGCGCATCGGAAACGCCTTTCTTCCCAACCGGTCGACAAGGCACTCGACGCGTGAAGCCCGCTGCTGGACGCGCTCCTGTGCCGCGGGGTCAACGAGCCCGAAACGGACGCCGTCCGCCATGAGCCGTTCGTCCGCATTGTCCTGGCGCAGAAGCAGACGAAATTCCGCGCGGGATGTGAACATCCGGTACGGTTCGTCAATTTCTTTTGTCGTCAGATCGTCGAGCATCACCCCGATATACGAAGTGTCGCGGGACGGGACGAACGGCTCTTCCCCGCGCAACTGCAGCACCGCATTGATCGCCGCGACAAAACCCTGCGCGGCGGCTTCCTCGTAGCCCGACGTCCCGTTGACCTGCCCCGCGAAGTAGAGCCCCGCTACGTTCTTCGACTCCATCGTCCGCTTGATCTGGTCGGGAGGGAAATAATCGTACTCGACGGCATACCCGGGACGCGCGATCTTCGCGCTATCCAGGCCCGGGATCGACCCGAGAACGGCCCACTGCACATCCTCCGGCAGGCTGGTCGAAATACCGTTGAGGTACAGCTCCGGGTGGTCGAGCCCCTCCGGCTCGATAAAGATCTGGTGGCGTATCTTGTCGGGAAATCGAACCACCTTGTCTTCGATCGAAGGACAGTAACGCGGCCCCACACCCTCGATTACGCCGCGGTAAAGCGGCGAACGATCGAGCGCGGCGCGGATGACGTCGTGGGTCCGTTCGTTGGTGTGGGTAAGATGACACATCACCTGCCGCTGCCGGATCGCGTCCGTCCGGTGTGAAAAGGGCACTGGGGGATCATCGCCGGGTTGCGCCTTGAACACCGACAGGTCGACCGTATCCCTGAGCACCCGCGGCGGTGTACCTGTCTTGAGCCGTCCGATACGAAATCCGAGAGATTCTAGAGAACCGGAAAGAGTGCGCGCCGCGGGTTCGCCCTCCCGGCCGCCCCGGGTCTGACATTCGCCCGTGTGCATGAGCCCCCGCAGGAACGTCCCGGCCGTCAGCACACAACACGGCGCCTGCAACGTGTGACCTCCGGCGAGGACTAACCCCCGGAACCGGCCACCCTCGATGAGAATGCGCTCCACTTCGGCCTCGGCCACATCGAGACCGTCCTGGCCTTCGACGACATCGCGCATGACACGGCTGTAGAGGACCTTGTCGGCCTGGGCTCGCGGCGACCAGACGGCGGGCCCTTTGGCGCGGTTCAGCATACGGAACTGAATACCGGCACGGTCGATCGTCCGGCCCATCTCTCCGCCCAGGGCGTCGACTTCCTTGACCAGGTGTCCCTTGGCCAGTCCGCCGACGGCGGGATTGCACGGCATATGCCCGATACGGTCCCGCCGCAGGGTCACGAGGAGGGTCCGGCAGCCCATTCGCGCCGGCGCCAGAGCGGCCTCGATACCGGCGTGGCCGCCGCCGATCACGATGATGTCGTAGTGATTCTCCATCTACTTTCCGATACAGAACCGTGAGAAAATAACATCGAGGAGGTCGGGCTGGTAATGCCGGCCCGTCGCCTCTTCGTACAACCCCAGCACCGCCCTGGCCTCTAATGCTAATAATTCCAATTGGTTATGAGACTCGATCGCTGTGCGCAGGTCACCGACCCGGTCTTTGGCCTGCCCGAGAAGATCGACGAGCCGCCGGTTGAGAACGACCCGCTCGCGCGCGACCCGGCTGAGCTCGTCTCCGGCGACCGCCGAGACGATGGCGTGACGAAGCTCTTCTACACCCTCTCCGTTCAGGGCGGAAATCCGCGCGAACTCTACCCCCGGGTACGACTCCTGTAAAGTGGCGGTCGCGCCGGTGGCTGGCAAGTCGATTTTGTTGAGTACAATAAGGACGTTCTCGCGGTCGAGCCGGCGGAAAGTCTTTTCGAACGACTCGTCGGCGGGCTCTGAGGTGTCGATCACGAACAACACGAGGTCGGCCGCCCGGACCGCCTCGTTCGCCATGTCGATACCGATGGATTCGACAATGTCGTCGGTACTTACGCGCAGTCCGGCGGTGTCCTGAAATGTGAACACGAGCCCTTCGAGCACGACGGGCTCCCTGAGAACGTCACGTGTCGTACCGGGAATCTCGGTGACGATGGCCCGGCGCTCGCCGACGAGCTGGTTGAAAAGACTGCTCTTACCGGCGTTGACGGGGCCTGCAATCGCGATACGGTACCCCTCGCGAAAAGCTCTGCTCAGGTGCGCGCTGGACAAGAGGTCGTCGAGATCGTCGCATTGTTCGTCGAGCAGCGCGACGGCTCCGTCCCGGTCGAGGGTATCGATGTCTTCCTCGATGAAGTCTATGTTGGCTTCGATGATACCGAGAAGCTCGAGGATCTGGTCGGCAAGCAGCTCAACGCGCCGCGACAGGCCGCCGGCGAGCTGCTCCCGGGCCACGCGGCGCTGGAGATCACTGCGGGAATGGATGAGGTCGGCGACGGCCTCGGCCTGTATGAGGTCCATCTTGCCGTTGACGAAAGCGCGCCGGGTGAATTCGCCGGGCCCGGCGGCCCGCGCCCCGTGATGAAACAGCAGGTCGAGGAGGGTGCTGACGACGATGGCGCTGCCGTGGCAGCTGATCTCGACAGTGTCCTCCCCGGTATAGGTGTCGGGAGCGAGCATAACGGCGCACATGACGTCGTCTACGGGATCTTCGACCTTGTCGACGACAATGCCGCGGTAAAGCCGGCGGTGCTCCCACTTGCCGTCGAACGGGCCGCCTCGCGTCGTCCTGAGGATGGCGTCGAGAATAACGATGGCCTCGGGCCCGGTCATGCGCACCACGGCGATCCCGGACTCACCCGGCGGCGTCGACAACGCCGCGATCGTATGCTGACCATCGTCCTTCATAACGGCGACAGCATATCACAAATCCCCACCGGCCGCGCCGGCCCGGTCACCCCTCGTCAGTCTGCCCGCACAGCAACCCGGCCCGTCGTGATCAGAAATATAAATAAGAGAGTTACGGCCGC
>CBDVDJ010000253.1:0-5111 GCA_965372695.1 uncultured bacterium | reverse complement strand
CGACATGAACCGCGCCCTCGTACTCTTACTGCTGCTGGCGCCTCTCGCTGCCGCCGCCGTTGCCGGCGCCGCCAACGGCGCCGGCGAGACATCGCGGCCGGTACACACTTACTCCATCGTGGCCCGCGATTCGGCCACCGGCGAGATGGGTGTCGCCGTCCAGTCGCACTGGTTCTCGGTGGGCACGGTGGTGTCCTGGGCCGAAGCGGGTGTCGGGGCCGTGGCCACGCAGTCGCTCGCCGAGATCTCGTACGGCCCGCTGGGCCTGGAACTGATGCGCGCGGGTAAGACGGCGAAGCAGGCCCTCGACGCGCTGCTCCTCACCGACCCCAACCGTGAGGTCCGGCAGGTGGCGATGATCGACGCCGACGGGAACGTCGCCGTTTATACGGGCGGCCGCTGCATCGCCGAAGCCGGCCACCACAAGGGCGCCCAGTATTCCGTCCAGGCCAACCTCATGGAAAGCCCCACCGTCCCCGCCGCAATGGCGCGCGCCTACGAGGCCTCGCGGGGCGACCTCGCCGAACGGATGCTCGCCGCGCTAGAGGCGGCGCAGGCGGAAGGCGGCGACATCCGGGGTAAACAGTCGGCCGCCATCCTCATCGTTAAACCCGACCCCTCTGGCCGTCCGTGGTCCGACAATATAATTGATCTTCGCATCGCCGACCACGCCACCCCCGTCGTGGAGCTTCGCCGACTCGTCGACGTTCACCGCGCGTACCAGTACATGAACGAGGGCGACGAGCACCTCGCCATCGGCGACGACGCGTCGGCGCTGCTCGCCTACACAAGGGCGGCCGAGCTGCTCCCCGGCAACCCCGAGGTCAAGTTCTGGGCGGCGATCACGATGATACAGTCGGGCCAGGAGAGGGAAGCGTTGTCGTTTTTTGCGGAGGTGTTCGAGGCCGATCCCGCCTGGCGGGAAGTCGTGCTGCGGCTGCCGCCGGCCGGACTCCTTCCCGACGACAGGGAAATGATCGAGAAAATCCTCAGCGCGGGACACTGACGCGCTATACGTCAGTGGTTGATGTCGATCTCTTCGTTATGGATAAACTCGTTGCCGTCGAGTTTTTCGTGGACCTTCAACACACCCTCGACGTCGCCGATGATCGTCCCGTGCCCCTTGAACGTATACTCGTGCAGCGGGGCGTAGCCCTCGGGGCCCTTCGCTCCGGGGTTGATCGTTTCCTTCGGCGTGTATTCGACGAGTTTGACGCCGGCGGGATGCCGGCCGAGTATCCGCTTGATCGCGCCCGCGACCTGGCGGTTGGCGGTGTTGAACTTGAATTCGAAACTCGCCGTCTTGACGGGACGCGAATCGACGACCTCCCACTCCTCGCATGCGGGCGCCTGTTTGATGGCGGTGCGGATCGCGGGTCGGAGGGTCGAGCGGCAGATAAGGTGCAGCACGTCGCCGTGGTACTTGATCAGTTCCTTGATGAAGTGCGAACGAAACGGGTGTTCCGACGTGAATATGTAACCGCTCTTGATCTTCCTGCCGCGCAGAAAGCCGTTGAGATAGGCGCGGATTCTGTCTTCGTCGCCCTTGATTACGAAATCGTAGTGCTTGACCGCCATGAGCGTCTCCCGGCTGCTACCACCATTTAAAAAACACTATGGAAATAACGAAAAACAACGGTATGAGAATAAGCAACGAGTACTTGAGCATGTACCCGAAGAAACTCGGCATCGGGATGCCCGCTTCCTCGGCGATGCTCTTGACCATGAAGTTGGGCGCGTTGCCGATGTAGGTGACGGCGCCGAAGAACACGGCGCCCGTCGAGATGGCGAGCAGATAGGCCTCGTTGTTCTCTATCAGCATCGCCACCGCCTCCGCCTCCGTCGTACCCGCGTGGAACTTGCCCAGAATGGTATTGAAGAACGTCAGGTACGTCGGCGCGTTGTCGAGGAAACTCGACAGGCCGCCTGTGACCCAGTAGTAGTGCACCGGCGCCGACAGCGCCTCCGTCATGCCCGCCAGCGCGCCCTCCGACCCGGCCTTGAGGATCGCCAGCGCCGGAATGATGGTCATGAAGATGCCGGCAAAGAGGATCGCCACTTCCTTGATCGGGAACCAGGTAAACTCGTTGGCCTCGTGGATCTCCTTGCGTGTGGTCCACAGCGACAGCACGCCCATTGTAATCATGATCGCATCGCGCAGGAGGAACTGGATCTTCTGCTCGATGCCCAGGATATGAACGGTGCCGATGTTCCACATCCCGCTCATCAGCACGGACCCGACGATGCCGGCGAGGAAGATCAGGTTGTGCAGGCCCTCGATCCGCAGCGGCTCGTTCTCCGTCGACTCGGGCTTCTCCTCGCGGCGGTTGTACAGCGTGTCGACGAAGAAGAATATCGCCAGCAGCGGAATCGCGACGACCAGCATGGGTAGAAACAGATTGAGCGTCCAGAAAAACGGCACTCCGTGGAGGAACCCGAGAAAGAGGGGCGGGTCGCCCAGCGGCGTCAGCGCGCCGCCGATGTTACTGACGAGGAATATAAAGAAAACGACGATGTGGACCTTGCGCCGCCGCCACGCATTGGCCCGCAACATCGGCCGGATGAGCACCATGGAAGCGCCCGTTGTCCCGATCCACGACGCCAGCGCCGTCCCGATGGCGAGCATCACCGTGTTCATTGCCGGGGTGCCCTTGATCGTTCCCCGCACGAATATCCCGCCCGACACGGTGAACAGCGCCCACAACAGAATAATGAACGGGATGTAATCGATGATATAGACGTGGAGGATCTCGTGGAGCGCCTCGCCGCGGTACGCGACCAGAAACGGTACGGCAAAGACGAGCGCCCAGAAGGTCGACGCCTTGGGGAAGTGGCGGTGCCAGAACTTCGGAGCGACGAGCGGGAACAGAGCGATGGAGAGCAATATGCCGGCGAAGGGGAGGCACGTCCAGAGGGTCAGCTCGGCGCCCAGTCCCGGGCCGTGATGTTCGGCGCCGTCGCCGGGGGTTTCGGTGTCACTCGCCGCCGCCGTTCCCGCGGCCAACGCGAAGGCCGCGATGAGCACCAGCAACAAAACGGCCAGCCGCCGCGCGCGCAGTCTTTCCGGGTGAATCACTCGATTGCTCCAGCCTGGTTGTTGACGGCAACGGAAAGTTGTCAGCGGACGTCCGTCCGCCCGATCCCTGACGGGACTGTCACCAGGACGCTAGAATAAAATCGCCGCAGTGGCAAGCGGGATTTTCAGCGTCCGCGGCGGTTGTACTGGTTGCGCAGCATCGTGCGCAGTTCCGGGTGGATGCCGGGCCTGCGTAACAGCCGCTCGATATCGCCCTTGCCGAAGTCGGCGAGGTACTCCATCGATATGCCGGGGGGGGTACGCGGATTGCCGAGAAGTGTCATGCGAGCCCGCATCGTCGGGAACATCGAATGCCGTTTGCCGATGGCGCGCAGCACTTCCTGGTTCACGCGGTGGTTCGACGCGATCGTCATGGCCCGGTCGCGTGTGCCGATGTGCTGGATCGTTTCCCTGGCGATCTTGACGATCGGGTGCATGGCGAGCAGGTCCCAGAAATGGCCGTCGCGGGCGAGCTTCCTCAGGATGACAAAAGGAACGTCGTCAAAATCGGGGATGAGGGTCTCGACGCTGCCGACGCGTTGTTTCTCGCCCTTGAGCGTCTCTGTATATTCGCGCATCGTCGCGTCGTCGATCTTGTAAAACCGTTCCTTTGCCTCGAGGTAATCGAGAAGCGCCAGTATGCGGGCAAAATACGCGTCTTCGAGGAAGAAGTCGAGCCGGGTCAGGATGCGTACGATACCCCGCGCGTAAAGGACGTCGGAGCGGCTGGTCACGTTCATCAGCCGACGGTAGACGGTGTCGAAGAAGACCTTTCTCTGCGACGTCGTGTAGTGGCTCGCGCCGACGACCTGCTCGAGCAGCGACAGGATCGTCGCGCACGGAACGTTGGCGGGTGTCAACGCCTTCCATATCGAACTCATGCGGGAGTTGCCCACGGCGTAACGGCGCATCTCGTAGTCGGGGTGCAGCATAAGACAACGGTAGAACCGCTCGCGGTGTTCGACGGGCACCCTGGCGATGTCGTCGGCGATCGTCTGAGGGCTCTTGGCGCTGCCGCCGGGACGGTTGAGCGTAAAGAACGAGCGCAGGGTGCCGAAGGCCCTGGCAAAGCGGGGCGACGCGTTTTTCTCCAGCGTGTCGACGACGCGCCGGCTGCGGCCGCGGACCCAGTAGTCGCCGGCGATCAGGATCTCGGGCCTCTTCCACAGCCCGGGTTCGAGGTCGATGATGCTGTCGGGGTTGGTTTCGATGAAGTCGATGAACGCGTGGCGGAGACCGCCGGTGAGTTCGTTGAGCGCGTCCTCCACGTCGAGGTCGTCACCGCGCACGAGCGCGGTGAGACAGTCGTCCATGGGGGCGGAATCGAGGTGCCGGTCGGAAGTATCGCGGAACGCATCCCACGGCCGGCTGGCCAGATGGGTACGCCAGCGGGACTTGAGCCGGATGTAGAGGTCGGCGAGCGGCTCGCCGACAGACCGCTGGAGCTCGGCGTGTGTCTGGTCGACGAGGAGATTCTGCCGCGGGACGGTATTGGAGTACGCCATCTGCAGGGTGTCCGAGAAGGACCGGTCCACGGTTTTCCATCCGGCGTAGGCGTGTTCGAGGTCGGGCAGCGCCCGGTCGAATCGGGCCTCGCCCGTGTCCGTGGGGTCGGCTGGAAGATCGAGGAGGAGTGTGCGGACGGCGGCAGCATACCGCCTGCCTTTTTCCGCGAGGACCTTCGTGTCGCACCCGTGTCCCCGTTCCGTTTCGAGCGTCGTGATCAGATCGGCTTCGAGTTCCCCGAGCCCTGGAGTCTCTGTCGGCAGGTTCTTTGCCATTTTTTGCACCTCTGCAACGCAACTGCAATAACTGCAACCGGTTTGGATTGTCGTGGAAAGGACAAACCAGGACAGTGCAATTTGCATGCCGCACGGAGGCGAGCGGACGTAGGTGATAGCGAGCGGTAGTGAGTTGAGGAGCGGGTGGGGGAGTGGGTGGAGCTAGTCGATGCCGTGCTCCTTCTTGTACTGAATCCAGTTGGCTTTGAGATCGATGAAATCCTCGAAGTTTTTGCGGAGCAGGAAGGGGTTGG
>CBDVDJ010000252.1:0-5118 GCA_965372695.1 uncultured bacterium | reverse complement strand
CACCCCTCTATATTACAGGAGAGATGTCCGGCGAAGGACGAGCGATCGTCGACGCGGGCGGCGACGGAGAGATCTTCACGGTAACGTCGTCCGGTGTGACCATCCGTGGCTTGGAGCTGAGAAACGTCGGCACGTCGTTCATGGAGGACCGGGCGGCGATCAAGATCGAGGACGCGTCGGGTTGCACGGTGGAGGACAACCTCATCGTCAACGCCTTCTTCGGCGTCTATCTCGCCAACGCCGAGGGGTGCCTGGTGAGGCGCAACGTACTCAGGGGAAAGTCGGTACGCGAAGCGACGTCGGGTAACGGCATTCACCTCTGGCACTGCCGCTCGATAACGATCGAGGACAACACGGTCACCGGCCACCGCGACGGCATCTACTTCGAATTCGTCAATGACAGCCGGATCACGGGAAACCACAGCGAGAACAACCTCCGCTACGGGCTCCACTTCATGTTCTCCCACGACAACGAGTACGAGAACAACGCCTTTATCGAAAACGGCGCGGGGGTGGCGGTGATGTACTCGTCCGGCGTGACCATGGTGAACAACCGCTTCGAGCGCAACTGGGGCGGGGCTTCCTACGGCCTGCTCCTGAAGGAGATCAAGGACAGCGAGATCAAGGGGAACTACTTCTACCTCAACACCATCGCGATCTACTCGGAGGGCTCCAACCGGTTATTGGTGACAGAAAACGAATTTGTTTCCAACGGCTACGCCGTCAAGATCATGGCCAACTCGATGGAGAACGAATTCACCCGCAACAATTTCAAAGGCAATACCTTCGACGTTTCCACCAACAGCCGGCAGAACTTCAACACGTTCCGCGGTAATTACTGGAGCGGCTACCGGGGCTACGACCTCGACGGCGACGGGGTCGGCGACGTTCCCTACCACCCGGTCCGGTTGTTCTCGCTGCTGGTGGAAAAAGAGCCGTCGGGCGTGATTCTGATGAACAGCCTCTTCGTGGGTATCATCGACGCCGCCGAGAGAGCGCTGCCCGTGTTCACGCCCGAGACGCTCGTCGACGCGGGCCCCCTCATAGAGGCGGTTGGATTCGATGGGAGCCACTGAAATGATCTGGATCAAGAACGTTTCCAAGCAGTTCGGCCGTATGCGGGTTCTGGACAACGTGTCCCTCGCCGTTCGTGAGGGGGCGGTGACGGCCGTCCTGGGGCCGAACGCGTCGGGCAAGACGACGTTGATCAAGTGCATCCTGGGGCTGGTGTCGCCCGGCGAGGGTGAGATCTACGTCGAGGACGAGTCCGTCGGGGGGCGCTGGGAGTACCGCGAAAAGCTCGGGTACATGCCCCAGATCGCCCGTTTCCCGGACAACCTCACCGTCGACGATGTGTTCGCGATGCTCATCGATATTCGCCGCGCCGACGAAAGCACGCTCGACAGAGAGTTGATCGACCGTTTCGACCTCGAGACCATCGGGAGGCAGCGGTTGGGCACGCTCTCGGGCGGTACCCGGCAGAAGATCAACGCGGCGATCGCTTTTCTGTTCCGGCCCAAGGTGCTCCTGCTCGATGAACCGACGGTGGGACTCGACCCCGTATCGGCGTTGCGGCTCAAGGACAAGCTGCGCAAGGAGCGGGACGCCGGCAAGACGGTATTGATCACGACGCACCTGGCGGGAGAGGTCGAGGAACTGGCCGACCACGTTATTTACATGCTCGAGGGGCGGCCGTACTTCGACGGCACCGTCGAGGAACTGAAGCGGAAGGCGAACCAGCCCCGGCTGGAGCGCGCGATCGTTCAACTGACAGAGGATGCCAATGGACCGGCACGCGGCAAGGATACTGAAGTACGAAATACGTAATCTGTTGCGTACGAAATGGCTTCCCGCGTTGGCGGGAATGCTCTTCGTCGCGACGGAAGTGTTGTTCCGTTTCGGCGGCGACCCGGCCAAGGTGATTGCGAGCCTGATGAACGTCGCGCTGGTCGTGGTGCCGCTGGTGTGTCTCGTGCTGGGCACTATTTACTTCTACAACGCGCGCGAGTTCAACGAACTTCTCCTCGCGCAGCCGATGAACCGGGCCAGCATTTACCTGGGCAAGCTGACGGGATTCACCGCGGCGCTGTCGGCGTCGTTCCTCGTCGGGCTCGGGCTTCCGTTTCTCATCCACAGCTACCAGCTGGAACTCTACGCGGCGAAGATCGCCATGCTGTTGGGCGTCGGGGTGGCGCTCATCGTGATATTCTCGGCGGTCGCTTTCTGGGTGGCGACGCGCTACGAGGAGAAGATCAAGGGGCTGGGCTACGTCATCCTGATCTGGTTCTTTCTCGCCGTCGTGTACGACGGCATCATCCTCCTCTTTATCCACGTGTTTCGCGACTATCCGTTCGAAACCCCGCTGATGATGCTCGTTCTCGCCAACCCCATCGACCTCGGCCGGATCCTCATCCTCCTCCAGCTCGACATCTCGGCGCTCCTTGGCTATACCGGCGCCGTGTTCCGCAAGCTCTACGGCTCTAGCGCCGGCACCGGGATCTCCGCCGCCGCGCTCGTCCTCTACGCGACGATCCCCATCTTTCTCGGCCTCCGCGCCTTTCGCCGCAAAGACTTCTAAGATATTGTTATAGCGCCTGTTACGATGTGCTGGCGGAGCGGGGAACATCGGGTGTAACCTTTTCGTAGCAAATGTATCCTATCTTGTGAAAGCGCCTATCACCGGAAAACACGATATCGACCCGGCAGACAGTACAAATGACGAACTGGTCCGACGCGTACAAACAATACAGCCCCGAGATTCAGGCTTTTCTGGAGCGCCGCCTCTGGGGGCACGTAGACGAGGCCGAGGACCTCTGCCAGGAGACATTCACCAGGGTCGTCGCCGCCGCCGTCGAGATGCGCGACCCCTCGAAGATCCGGTCGTACCTCTACCGGACGGCCAACAACCTCGTGATCAGCAAGCTGCGGCGCAAACAGCTGGTCTCGACGGAGAGTCAGCTCGGTGTGGGTGAAGGCGTAGAGATCTACTCGTCGCGGGCCGACGACAAATCGATCGACCCGCACAACGAAGCCGAGAGAAACGAATTGCAGACCAGAATGGAAGAGATACTCGCGACACTGCCCGACGACCAGAAATACGCCTTCGAACAGGGCGTGCTCCAGCGTCGGCCATACGCGGACATCGCCAGGGAACGCAATTGGAACGAAACCAAAGTCAAAGTAAGCGTCTACCGTGCACGCAAACAACTGATGGCAGGACTCGAAGACTTCAGATAGCCGTTCGTGCACCAGGAGGAATCTATTGATGAATCGCTGTGAAGAATACGAACTCGAACTCTCCGCAATGCTCGACGGCGAAAGCGACCCCGCGACCGCCGTCGTACTGATGGATCACCTGTGCGGGTGTTCGTCGTGCCGGGATTTCTACGGGAAGCTTCGTTCGTTCCAGGCGCTCGTCGACGACATCTCGCCGGCAATTGACGATCAGCCCGTGGCTCATGCCGCCGCTCCCGCCGCAGACACCGGCCAGAGGAGTGGATGGTTCGACTGGATCGGGCACACGCCGCGCTGGGCGATGGGTGTGGCCGCCGTCGTGGTTGTCGCCCTCGGTATATGGGCGGTGGGCGATTCGGGTCTCTTCGACCGGTCCGAAGAAGGATCTGACGGCACGACGGTGACGATCGAGCTCGCGGGCGACGCGCTCAGCGTCGACGACGAGAAGTTTATCGAACTCGCGTCGGCGATTCTCAGCGCGGACCGGCGCTACCAGCACCAGATGTACGTCATTCTGGACGAGGTCCAGCAGAACACGCAGCCCGGCGAATCACCGTTCGACGGTGAAGTCGCCGACGACGAGGAACGCGGCGAGTACAGCGGCGATGCGTTCGCCCATATCGGCAGCCGCCGCGTTCTCGACTGAAAAAGCAATTGAGTCAAGGTCAAGTTGGTCGATGGTTCACGAGAAGGAGCAGACATGTTGAAGCGAATCAGGACACTCATCCAGATCACGGTACTGCTGACAGTCGTTGCGCTGCTGGCGTCGCCGGCGGTCGGCAAGGACGACAACAAGGGATTCATCTACGGCCGCGTGGTGACCGAGTCCGGCTCGGAGTACACCGGGTTTTTGCGGTGGGGCAACCAGGAAGCCTGCTGGGATGACCTGTTTCACTCGGGCAAGGATGAATTTCCGTTCCTCGAGTACCTCGACGACGAAACGCTCGACGACCTGAAGAAGAGCCGCCGCAAGCAGTACTCGTTCTTCAAGAAGTTCAAGATCACCATCAACGATGACGGGTTCGTCAGCCGGATGTTCATCGCCCGTTTCGGCGATATCGGCAAGATCGAGCCCCGGGGCGACGGCGAGGCCGTGCTGACGATGAAGAACGGAACAAAGTACCCGGTGGAAGGCGTCGCCGACGACGTTTCGAGCAAGATCCACGTCAACGACTCGAGTCTCGGCAGGATCGACCTCCACTGGGACAAGATCGAGCTGATCGAATTCAAGCCGGTGCCGAAGGATGCCGACCCCGGCGTGTGGCGGCTCTACGGCAAGGTGGACACCGATGAGGGACCGTTCGAGGGCCACATCCAGTGGGACAAGCAGGAGTGCATCAGTACCGACAAGCTCGACGGCGACAACGAAGACGGCGATATTTCCATCGAGATGGGCCGTATTAAGTCGATCGAACGCAAGAGCCGGCGCGCGTCGATTGTCGTACTCAAGGACGGCCGTGAGATGGTGCTCGAGGGCACCAACGACGTGAACCACGAGAACCGCGGCATCATGGTCTCCGACCCGCGCTACGGCCGCGTGACCATCGGGTGGAAGGCGTTCGAAAAGGTGACGTTCATCGAGGGTAAGGGAAGCGGTCCCGGCTACAATGACTTTCCCGCGCGTGGGCCCCTCCAGGGAACCGTCACCACCGAAGATGGCGAGAAGGTCGCCGGCCGTCTCGTGATCGACCTCGACGAGTCCGAAGGATGGGAGATCCTCAACGGTGACGTCGGCGACATCGACTTCGACGTGCCCTTCTACCTCATCGCCAGTCTCGAGCCTCTGGGCCGCGACGAATGCCTCGTCGTGCTGACGAGCGGCGAGAAAATCACCCTCGAGGACGGCCAGGACGTGAGCGACGACAACGCCGGCGTGCTGGTGAT
>CBDVDJ010000251.1:0-5118 GCA_965372695.1 uncultured bacterium | reverse complement strand
CGCAGCCTGACGTAGTCGACGTACCAGCCGGAGCGCTGGACGCTGCCGTCGCTGCCCGCGTGGAAGCGGATCATGACGGACTGGCCCGCATAGGCCGACAGGTCGAACGTCGCCTTGTGCCAGTAGTCGTTGTTGTAGCCGGTGAAAATCGGCTCGCCAGGCACGCCCGCGTTACCGCTGCGGCCGGTGCCGTTGTAGCCGACGTCGGGCGTGACGATAGTCCACGTCGCACCGCCGTCGGCAGAGACCTTGACGTTACCGCCGTCGTAGTTGGTCTCGAAGTAGTACCACTGCCAGAACGACATCACCGCGTACGGCTTGTTCGCGTCCAGCGTGATAACGGGAATGTCGAGTGTGGCGTCCATGCTCGACGGGTAGTCGCCGCCGAGAACGGTTGCCCAGACGTTGTTGCCTTCGTACGCGGCGCCGGGTCCGGTCGTGGGTGCGCCCCACTCCCAGGCATCGCCGGTCTGCACGAAGTCGCCGTCATCCGCCTCGAAATCCCAGACAAACTCTTCGACGATCTCGAACTCGAACTCCCCGGTTTCCGGCACGCGGGTGACGTTGCCGGAATACGAGGCGTCCATGGCAAGGAGATGGTAGTGATAGAGGTCGCCGACTTCGGACGGGCCGGGGATCATGCCGACCCACTCGCCGCTTGCGGCGGCGCCGTTCATCAGCGTCATCTCGACACGGTGGGCGATCTCATCGTTTTTCGTATAGATGAGGTACATGTTCTGCATGCCGATGTTATCGCTCGCCGTCGCCTTGATATGGTACGGACCCTCGAGGTCGTTCGTGTTGGAGTGAGCTATGTGATCCACCAACGGGGCCTCGATGTCCTTCGCCACGTGGAACGCGTGCTGGAACATGGGTGCGCCCATCGGGTGGGTCGATGTGTGACCTTCGACATCGCTCGCCGTGATGTAGTACTCCACGAGTGTCTCCACGGGCTGAGCCGGGATGTACGCGTGGTACTCATCGAGCGTCCCCGTCGGATCCATCGGAACCGATACGGGGCCGGAGCCGACGTCGTACACGACGGCGAAGCTCGACGGGTCGAGGGTGAAGAAGTCGGAGGTGATGAACGCGCCAACGTGGTAGGCGTTCTCCGTGTCCTCCGTGTCACCCAGTGGCTCGTGCGCGATTTCCGGGTAACCCTGCAGCCAGTCGAGCACACGGCTCATAACGGCCGAACGGGTACCCGCGTCGTCGATCGCTTCGAAACCAAATGAAAAGTAAACCAGCTTGTAGACGCCGTCGACCGTCAGGCCGCCGGTTCCCGAGCTGTTGATTGCGTTTCCGGATACCGAGTTCTTGACCATCTGGTTGGCCGAAGCCGCCGCGCCGGGCACCGTCTCGTCGTACATGAACGCCGGTTGTCCGGGCGCGAGTACGTCGACTTCAGACGGATAAGCCTGGTTGTTGGCGCCCGAGCCGCCCTGGATGTTGAACGCGAATCCAAATCCGACCGGGCTCGTGGGCAGCCCGAGTACGGCTCCGAGGCCTACGTCGTCCTGGACGTAGGTCGCGTGCAGGTAGTCGGCGTAAAACGCGTCGGCTTTGATGTCGTAGCCGATGTCCTGTCCCGACATGAAAAGCCTGCCGCCGCCGTCGAGAAACGCGGCCAGTTCGATCTGGTCGGCTGCTGACAGCGTCGTTGTGTAGTCGTCACCCGTCAGCCACACGACCGACTCGAACATCGTCATGTCGGTGGCGGTTGGCGGGGCGGTGACCGTCAGGTACGAGCGGCCGGCGGCCAGGATCGCCTGTTCGTAGAACATCTGATAGGCGTCTCCTCCGTCGTCGTCGACCACGAGGACCTGAGCCGGCAACAGCGCCACGTCGAGCGGCGTGGTTGCGCCCTCGGTGATGACGACGCCGTTCACGGTGTACATCGGGTACGGAAAAGAGGCTTTGAACATCAGGTCGTAAGTCCCGACGGGCAGCGTGATGCTGTAGGCGCCCGTCCCGGGGTCGGTCGCCCCGGTCTTGACGATGACGCCGCCGAGATACACGTCGATGTTCGCCGCGACACCGCCCGACGTGGTAGCGTCGGTGACGTTGCCGGCGACTTCGCCGGACGGCAGCTGGAGGAGCGTGACGTCCTGCGTGGTGGTCAAGTCGGCTTCGACGGTGAGCGGGACGGTCTCTGTCCCGTAGCCGAATGCCGAATACTCGACCGTGTGGTCACCCGCCACCAGTTGCAGCGAGTACACGCCGAGCGCGTCGGTGAACACCTTCTGGCCGGTGTCGGTGATCAGCACCTGGACGTTGGCCACGGGGCCGCCCGCCGAGCTGGTCACGGTTCCGTCGAGGGTGCCGACGCCGGCCAGCGCCGCGGTCACGGCGGTGAACGTGTTGACGCGTCCGAAGCCGTAGTCGTTGTCCTTGCCCGGAGCGCCGAGGTCGATCGCCGTCTGCTCGAGCAGCTGCTTGATCGTCCCGACCGTCATATCCGGGTTGGCCTGGATCATCAGCGCGACCGAGCCGGCCAGGTGCGGTGCCGCCATCGACGTGCCGCTCCAGTCACCGCCAGGGTCGCTCCATGCCCAGTCACCGCCGGGGACGGTGGAATAAACCTTCACGCCGGGGGCCGACATGTCGGGCTTGATATAGGTGCCGACGTACGGTGGGGTGTTCCACGTCACCGGACCGCGGCTCGAGAAGCCCGCGATCGTGTCGGTGCTGTCCGTGGCGCCCACGCCGAACGCGCTGGGGACGTTACCCGGGCTTCCCGTGGTCCCGGAGCCGGGACCGGCGTTACCGATCGAGAAGCTGGGGAATACGCCCGCGGCGACCATGTTGTCCGTCGGCGCGATCATGGCATCGAAGGTGCCGGTAGCGCCGAGCGACATGTTCACAACCTGCGCGCCGTCGTCCGTCGCGGGGTTGCCGTCGGGGTCGATGATCCACTCCATGCCGCCGGCCACCTGGGCGAACGAACCGCTGCCGCCCGGTATCACCAGGCCGTGCATGAAGTCCGCTCCCGGCGCGACGCCGACGTCGTAACCGCTGGCGTTGCCGGCGATCATCGTGCCGGAGGTATGCGTGCCGTGTGAGTCGCTGTCGTGCGGCACCGAACCCGGGATCGGGTTGCCGTCGCCGTCGAACTCGGCCCAACCGCCGGGATACGTCGGGTCGCCGGGGCTCGTGTTGATCATCTTGCCGGCGAGATCGGGGTGGTTGATGTCCACTCCGGTGTCGAGACCGCCGACGCGAACGCCGGTGCCGTCGAAACCGTAAGTGCTCCACACGTCCTTGGCGCCGATGTGCCCGACGTGGTCCCACAGCTGGGCCTGGCTCTGCATGGCCGAACCCTGCGGGCCGCCGAGCCTGGTGTCCGACTGCGGACGCGGCGGGAGTGTGAATTGATAGTTTTCAAAAATGTGCAACACGTCCTTGCGCTTTGCGATCTCGGACACGACGTCCTTGGTCGCCTTCACGAGGACGAGGTTGTCGATCCAGAACTGACGGACGACGCCGACCTTGCCGAGGTTGTCCGGAGTCCTGAGCGAATTTATCAGGGGTGCCTGCGACCGCGAAGCGGTCTGGCGAAGCGCCGCGAATGCCAGATCGCGCTGCCCCTCGATTCCCTGGAAGCTCGTGCTTTCGGCCATCTTGACGATGACGGTTATGAGCTCGCCGGGTCCCGCCTGTGTGACCATGTCACGAACGACCGGCGATACCTTGTCGGTGTTCAACATGTTCTCTTCGGCGATCTGCGACTGGGGAATGAGGACGATCAGCGCAAGGAGTACCGCGGCGGCCGTAATCAAACTTTTCTTTGATAACATTGTTGGCCTCGTTTCTTGTCGAGAAAGAGTAGAGCGACTATTCGCCCTTGACCTTCTTCTCGATCACCATGTAACTGACGCGGTAATCCTCGACCTCACCAAACAACTGCTCACCGTCCGGACTGACGTCCGGATCGTCGTAAGACATGTTGCAGCGGGTCCAGAAATATCTGATTTCCTTGTTCCACTTCTTCCACCACCACCAGTCCGACGACGCCATCTGCGTGACGTCGGGGACGCGGAAACACGTGAGGTAATACACGCAAACCGTTTCGTCTTCCGTGGGGACACAGTGGGCGAGATTCACGTTGTCGCGAATCTCGAGTTCGCCCTTGTCCCAGGACTCGTCCTGGTCCCAGTCGATCCACATGGACAGCGTCAAGTCCTCTTCGAACTCGCTGGCCATCCGCAGATTTGCGTCGGGGATACGAATCTTCCACAAAACCAGCGCGAGCCGGTTCTTTACCCAGTGACCTCCAAGATTGACGAACCAGATGCCGTCCATCCGGATGTTCGTCAGTCCGAGTTGTTCGTAACCCGGTTCCCAGATATTGATGCGGGGGTATCCATCGGGGAGCGGAACGTCTGTGATATCGCAGAACTTTCCGACTCCCTGCAGATACTCGATTTCTCCGGTCGTGACAAATTTGCCCACGTCGATGTCGCGGGCAACGGCGTCGTTATACAGAAAAACGTCGCCATCACCAGCGAAAGCCGGCGAAGCAAGCAAAACCACGGCCAGGAGAAACGCCGCTACCGACATCCTCTTGATCATAAGCTGCCTCCTGTTCGGCAAGCAGGATGTAACGGTGCAGGGCGCTATCGCCCTGTACTGATTTATTGATCTGTGCCCTTGGTTAAGTACTGCTGAAAACAAAAACCCGGATCCGCTTATGCCATTGCGAATACCGGGTGTATTGATGCGATCTGAGTAATCCAACGAGCAGAGAGTCGCCGGTGTGGATGTGGTAGCTGTGGGTGTGGATGCGGTGGTGTGATTGGAGACGTGTTGGCAAGCCGGACGGATGCTGAGATCCGCCGCTGCTGAAAAACGCCGTTTGAACCACCGCAATACGCGCGCATCGGAAGTTCCTGGGCCGTTGGGGTCAGTCGGAGAGCCCCCCTCCCTGAGTGCAAAAACACGTCACGATCACCCGATCGGCCGCGTCCATGCAGGAAAAACTCTCCTTTAGATTCCCGCAATTATTATCACAAAAAGAGCCGAAAGTCAAGAAATTGCGATGAATCCGCGGTGCTTCGAGGTTCGGACGTTGCCCGGGCGCTTCAGTGGGAGTAGACTGCCCCAATAACGCTGGATCTT
>CBDVDJ010000250.1:0-5120 GCA_965372695.1 uncultured bacterium | reverse complement strand
TCCCGCCAGCGCGGGTAGTCGTCTCCCGTCGCCAGCGCGTGGCCGATCTTGAAGAACAGTTTTGCGTCTTCCACGATCCCCTCCAGGTCGGCCGTCTCGGGGTCGTACTCGTCGCTTGGGCGATGGTATCTGCCCGCCCAGTAACGCTGGATCTGTGCCGTCGTCCACTGCTTGCCGTGTATCGCCTGGTCGCTCCAGCCCTTGGCGAACATCGCCGGGACTCCCCGTTTGGCGAAGCTGAAGTGGTCGGTGCGGAAGTACATCCCGTTTTCGGGGAACGGTTCGGGCATGACGTAACGGCCCTGTTCGCCGGCGGCGCGCGCGACATACTCGTCGAGCTCCGACTGCCCGTACCCGTAAATCGTCACGTCCTTCATCCGGCCCAGCGGCAGAAATAATTCGTAGTTGAGGTTGGCCACTGTTTTTGCGAGAGGGAACAGGGGATGGGACACGTAGTACTCCGAACCGAGAAGGCCGGTTTCCTCCGCGGTGACGGCGACGAACAGGACCGACCGCGATGGCGGCGGATCGAGCAGGCTGAACGCGCGGGCCGTCTCGAGCATGCAGGCGACGGGAAGCGCGTTGTCGGCGGCGCCGTTATAGATCGAATCGCCGTCGACCGCCGGGCCGATTCCCAGGTGGTCCCAGTGGGACGTGTAGACGATGCACTCGTCGGCGCGGTCGGTGCCGGGCAGGACCGCCACGACATTTCTGGAAGTGTCGAATCGCAGGCGGTTCTCTATGGTGACGCCGACGGCCATCCCCAGGGGGACCGCTTCGAAACCGCGGCGTGCGGCCGAGCGCGACAGCCCCTCGAAGTCTTTGCCCGCCGCCTTGAAGACCATATTCGCCGCCGCGGTGGTGATCCAGCCCTCGAGGGCGCACCGCGACATGTTGTTGTCTTCCGACTGGAGTACCAGGTCCGCCCCGGCCGCGCCGTTGTGGAGCACCGTCCACGGATAGCCCGCCGCACTGGTTTCGTGGATCACGATCACGCCTTCGGCGCCCTGCCGGGCCGCCTCCTCGTACTTGTACGTCCAGCGCCCGTAGTACGTCATCGCGTTTCCCTTGAATAAGGACTCGTTCTGTGTCGCAAAGCCGGGATCGTTGACCAGTACGACGACCGTCTTGCCGGTGACGTCGATTCCCGCGTAGTCGTTCCATTCGTATTCCGGCGCCACGATTCCGTAACCGGCGAACACGAGAGGGGATTTGTCGATAACGATCGATTCGACGATGCGGGTGGTCGAGGCGATAAATTCTTCGCCCCGATCGAGCTGGAGCGCCGTGGAACCCGCCGACACGATCATGTAGGGCGAAGGCGAACCCGCGATCTCCACGAGCGGCACCTCCTGGAAGTAGCTTCCGTCGTTGGCGCCGGCCAGCCCCATCTTCCTGAATTCGTCCGCGAGGTATTCGACGGTTTTTGTCTCGCCGGCGGAGAACGGCTTGCGGCCCTGGAACTCGTCCGACGACAGCGTCATCGCGTGCCGTTCGAGGGCGCCGGCATTGATGGCGTTTTCAGCTTCGGCGGCGTTGTCCCGCCCGCCGCAACCGGCGGCGGCAATTGTAAACAGTGCGCTTATCAACACGACGGTCGATTTGACGGTCATCCTGTCCTTCTCCCGTGACGGGGTATCGAGTTATGGCCACAGAATAGCGGATTTCTGTTGTTTTTTGCAGGTTTTTACTCATATATACTAGGAATCCATGACGCACTCCGATTCCGAAGAAACTCGCTGGCTCACGCTCGGCGAAGCGGCCGATCTGCTCCACGTCCACCGGACCACGCTCCGGCGTTGGGCCGATGAGGGGCAGGTTCCGTTCATGCTCACTCCGGGCGGTCACCGCCGGTTTGCGGCGTCGGACGTCGCCCACCTCTCCGAGCGCCGGCATTCCGTCAAGCGGATCGGTCCCGTCGAAAAAATGTGGGCGAACCAGGCGCTCGAACGGATCCGCAAGCAGATGATGGAACGGCGGGACGAGAAATGGGTCGAGCAGCACGACGGCGACGCCCGCAACCGCGGACGCGAACTGGGACAGCGTTTGATGGCACTGGCGTTGAAGTATCTGACGACCGAGGAGGCCGGCGAAGAGGTGACCGCCGAGGCCGACTCGCTGGGTCTCGAGTACGGCCGGCACGCGCGGGAGCTGGATATGCCGTTGTCCAAAGCGCTGCAGATATCGATGTATTTTCGTGACGCGCTCGTCTCCGCCGCCATCGAACTCCCCGAGAATGTCCGCATCCCGCAGAGTTCGCAGGCGCGGCTGCTCGGCCGGATCAACCTGTTGTTGAACACGGTTCAGCTGGGAGTGGCAAAATCCTACGAGAGGGATTAACAGGAGCGATGGAGGTGGATGCGTCGCTCAGCGGGTCTGCCGCAGTCTGAACGCGATCACCGCGAGGTCGTCGGGCTTCGAGGGCAGGCCTTCCACCGGCGCAGCCATCCTGCTGCGGCAATCACCCGCCATCGTGATCAACGACTTCCCGACAGGGCCCTTGCGGATTCGCTCGACGACGTCGTCGAACATCATGTTGTCCCACAGTCCATCCGACGCGAGCAACACGGTATCACGCGGAGCCAGCTCGAGGCTGGGTCCGATTTCGATCCTCATTTCGGCCGACCCCACCATGTTCGACACAACGTGCCGGTCCTCGTGATTCATCGCCTCTTCCTCGTCGATCAACCCCGATTCGACCGCGTATCCGACTGGCGAGTGGGCCACGGAGCGCATCTTGATGAGCCCCCTCTGTCCCGTGACGACGATCGCCGAGTCTCCGACGTGATAGGAACGAACGAGGTTGCCCTCGATGTCGACGACGGCGAGGGTCGTGCCGGCACCCACACCCATCTCGCGCACGGCGGCGTCGGCGTGTTCGAATCCGTCCACGATTGCGGACCTGATGTTGTCGCTGTCCGGCGAAC
Organism: uncultured bacterium; assembly: GCA_965372695.1. Taxonomy (GTDB): domain Bacteria; phylum Krumholzibacteriota; class Krumholzibacteriia; order WVZY01; family JAKEHA01; genus CBDUWU01. The sequence goes on along the minus strand of CBDVDJ010000250.1, from coordinate 2,193 downwards.
TCCCGCAGACAAAGCGTTCGATCTGGTGTACCGCGATCTCGGCCGCCTGGGCGCCGGCCGGGTGCCCGCCGAAACCGTCGGCGATCACGAGCACGCAGTGGTGGTCCGAAACGGCGATCAGCGCTGCGGCGTCCTGGTTGGGGCCGTCGCGTCCCGGACAACGGGTGGAGATGACGGCGGCTTCTCCCGACCCGATGGCGAAGGTCTCCACCGACTCCATGTCTGAGTCGATAAAGAACAGGGTTTCGCCCGTTTTGCAGGTCCGGAGCACCAGGGCCCGTCCTTTCATTTATGGATCTTGTGGGTGCACCATGGACAGTGCGTCCAGAAATCTTTCAGCACACTCCAGCCGCACTTCGCACACTTGTCGGTCGTGCCCTTGATCTTCCACTTCCGGCGCACCCGGGTCCGGCACCATGGACAGTATTTCATGAACGGTATCAGCGGACCCCGGCACGAAGGGTTGGAGCACGAAGTCGTGTAGCGCTTGTCGGTATAAGAGCGGTCGGAGCGCGGGCCCTGGGCGGTGCCGTACTCGTGCGGGCAGTACAACCAGTCCAGTTTCATGCCGCGTTTGCACTCGCGGCAGCGGGACGGGTAGCGCGTCTCACCCTTGAAAGTCTTGGGGCGGTGGCCGCACCACGGGCACGCGTTCATGCGCTCGGATATCGGGCCGCCGCACTTGCCGCACTCGAAATTCGTCTCGAGCTCCCGGCCGTAGTGCCGCTTGAATTCCTTGTACCTCACACTCCGCCATTCGGCCGGTCCGTTCGCCGTCGGTCGCTTCGACCGGCGCCGCGCGCCGGCGCCGTGACGCGCCTTGCGCTTGATCCGGTCGAACGACGACTGCATCTCGGTTGCGTTGGCGAAGCGCTTGCGCGTGTTGAGCGCCATGGCGCGCCGGATGAACCGGATGAACTCCGGACTCGCCTTGCGCCGCAGCTTGTCGTATCCGGGACCGGGCCAGTCGAAGGGCCATTCGGGCAGGTTGTTCGTGATCATCTCGTAGATGATCAGCCCCGTCGAAAAGACGTCCGAGCGCAGCGACGGTTTGCCCAGCGCCTGTTCGGGCGCGACATAACCTACCGTCCCCGATCCCGAAGCGCTCATCGTCTGCGTGGCGATCTTGGCGATGCCGAAATCGGCGAGCTTGAGTACGTTGCCGGGGAAGAGAATGAGGTTATCCGGTTTGATGTCGCAGTGGAGTACGCGCTTGCGATGGGCGAACGACACGGCGCCGAGTATCTGTCCGGCGTAATCGATGGCCATCTCGAAAGGAAGCCGGTTGTTGATCTTGTCGGTGAGCGTACCTTCGCCGAGGGGATACACGATGACGAAGTGACCGTCGATGTGGTCGGCGTTCTTGATGTGAAGAATGTTGGGGTGGTCGAGTCTCGCCGTGAGCCGGACCTCGCGCAGAAAATCGTCCAGTGTGCGATGGACGAGGATCTCGGGTTGCGGGATCTTGAGGGCAACGTTGACGCCTTCGATGGTATCGTAGGCGCGGTACACGTCGGCGAAACCGCCCTGGGCGATCCGGCGCTGGATGGTGTACTTGCCGAGTTTCTGACGGGGTCTGAGCATAGCGATATATATAGAGGGTGCCGGGTATTAGTGCAAGGCAATATAAGTCTATGCCGGCGGGCGAAACGGGCTCAGGGGTTGAGGAGGGTCATCTCCCATCCGTCGTCTGTGCGGGTGAACAGCTCGCGCTCGTTCAATCGGTCATCGCGGCCCTTCCAGAATTCGATCCGGTCGGGGACGAGAAGGTATCCCGACCAGAAATCCGGCCGGGGAATCGTCCTGCCGTCGAAGTCCTCCTGCAGCGCTTCGAGCCTGGCGCGGAGATCTTCGTGGGAGGAAAGTGGCTCGCTCTGTCGCGATGCCCATGCGCCCAGCTGGCTGCCCCGCGGCCGGGTCGCCCAGTACGCGTCGGCTTCTTCGTCGCCGACGAGTTCGACGGAGCCATCGACCCGCACCTGCTCTTCGAGCGCCGGCCACCAGATGCAGATCGAAGCCCGGGGGTCGTCCCGCAGCTCGCGGGCCTTGCGGCTCCCGATGTTGGTATAAAACGCGAAACCCCGCTCGTCGGCGCCCTTCAACAACACGACGCGCGAAGACGGACGTCCGTCCGCCCCGACGGTCGCCAGCGTCATCCCGTTGGGCAGGCAGAGCCCGGCCTCCTCCGCGCGC
>CBDVDJ010000249.1:0-5161 GCA_965372695.1 uncultured bacterium | reverse complement strand
ATCTGGTGAGCGGCGGACCTTCCACCGACATCGTCCTCGCCAAGTACAGCCCTACCGGGACCCACCTCTGGAGCCAGAACTTTGGAAGCGCAGGCGTTCAAATGGTATCCTCGGTCGCCACGGACGCATCCGACAACGTGTTCATGACGGGGTACTTCCAGGGCATCGGCATCGGGTTTGGGAGCGTGGATGTCGGATGCGGGGAGCTGGTGACCACGAACCCCGGAGAGTCGGACATCTTCGTCACCAAGCACAGCCCCGCCGGGACCCACCTCTGGAGCGAGCGTTTTGGAAGCAACACAGGCTCTGACAAAGGAACCTCGGTCGCGACGGACGCTTCCGGCAACGCTTTCATGACGGGGTACTTCCAGGAGACCGTGGATTTCGGGGGCGGGAATCTGGTGAGCGCCGGCGGCAACGACATCGTCATCATGAAATACGGCGCCACTGCCACCGCCGCGGGCGACACGCCACAGAGTTACGTGCTGTCGGTCAGCAATTTCCCGAATCCCTTCAACCCGTCGACAGCGATAAGTTATACCGTGCCCTCGCGCGGGAATGTGACGGTCGCAATCTTCGACGCACGTGGCGTTCGAGTCACGACACTGATCGGCAACATGTCAGTTGACGCGGGTACGTATCGAACCGAATGGTCCGGCCGTAGCGACGGCGGCGCCGTCGTAGCTTCCGGCGTTTATTTTGCGCGGATCGAATTCAACGGCGCGGCGCGCACAAAAAAATTGGTGCTGCTGAAGTAGGCATCACTGTGGCAGACGGCAGGTGAGCGGGGCGTGGATGACAGCTTATCCGCGCCCCGAACGCATGGTATACTAGTCGGCCAGCAGTACATGCTAACCACCTCTAACGCCGGGGAGCCGCGCTCAATGAAATCCGCCATCCTTTCCATTCTCGTTGCATCGATTCTCAGCACGGCATCCACCACGGTTGCGCAACCACCCACCCACCAGTGGAGCCAGCGATTTGGAAGCACGAGTCAGGACCCCAAACGTGACTCTCCTCTATCAGATTCAGGTGGGAATCTCGGCTGTCACGGCGCTCCTGAATTCTAGTGAGTACCTACGACGGACAGATCATAACACGCGTGATTGCAATCGCTTATCGACACGGAGCGGCCAAATGAATTCGGTGGACCAATACACCGGATATGGATCAGACGGCCGGGATAAGCGACGACACCTGGGACTGAATCACCGGAAAGAGAAAGGGGACAAGAGAAAGCCGCAGTTACCAGTGAGGGCGGTTCGGGCCGGGGTACGCGCGTAATTCGGTGGAAACACGCAATTGGAGCTCAAATCGGCAGGGTGACAGACAGGGATCGCGCTTCAGGTATGGACCATCGAATTCTGCTCGTGTTAGAATGCGGTCATCGAGGGCGAAATTACGCGGTTGAAATTCCTATCCTTGCCCCAGGCCATCTCATGTTCGCCGAAAAGTACAGGACCGATAACATCCACCTCAGCGAGTCGTTCGGCGTGCCCTACCCCGAAGTGTTCACCGACGTCGAATCCGAATACCACGCGCTCACGCATACCGCCGCATTGATCGACCTGTGCCACTGGGGAGCGCTGCGGCTGACCGGCGGCGACCGGGTCAGGCTCTTGAATGCCCTGACCACCAACGACGTCGAATCGCTCGAGCCCGGGCAGGGCTGCCACTCCGCGCTCACGACCATCAAGGGAAAACTCGTCGCCGAACTATTCGTGCTGCGCCGCGAGAGCGAGCTGTTCGTCCTCGTGTCCCAGGGCGACACCGAGACAGTCACCGCCGCCATCGAAAAGCACATCATCGCCGACGACGTTACGCTCGAGGACGTGAGCGGCGAGTACGGCGTACTCGCCATCGAAGGACCCCTCGCCCGCGGGATCGTGTGGCGGCTGTTCCCGACCACTCCCCTGCCCGAAGCCCCGCTGCGGTTCACCGACACCGACTACCTCGGGCGGCCCGTCACTGTGATCGTTAACAGCGTGACCGGTGAATCCGGCTTTCACCTCGTCGTCCCGGCCGCCGGTATCCGCCGCGTTCGCGAACACCTCGTCCAGTCCGGACGCGGCGACGACATGGCCGTCGCCGGCCGGGCCGCGTGGGACGTTCGGCGCGTCGAGGCGGGACTCCCATGGTGGGGCGCCGACGTCGAGCCGGGCGGGAATTTCCCCAAAGAGTGCCGGCTCGACGGGCTCGTCAGCTACGAAAAGGGCTGCTACCTCGGACAGGAGACGCTGGCGCGCATGCACCACCGCGGCCACCCCAACCGGCTGCTCGTCGGGCTGACGACCGACACCGGCGAACCGGCCCGCGCCGGTTCTCAACTGTATGCGCAGGGAGACGCCGACAAGGCGGTCGGCCGCGTAACATCGGTCGTTTACTCTCCCACTTTGCAAAAAGCACTAATGATGGGGTATGTTAGAATGGAAGCAGCCGAGCCCGGGACCGCCCTGGTACTTCGGGCGGAGGGATCCGGGACAGCCATCGCCGTCGTTTCGCTCCCGGTGAAGTAACGGCTGTCGACACTACCCCCGGGGTTCTTTTCGAGGTCAACAAAGCCGGACCCATGAAAGCACGCCACATCATCGCGCTCGTCGTCCTCGTCCTGGCACCCGCGCTGTCCATCCGCCTCTACCCCGTCACCAGTGAGTCCTTCCAGCACGACGCGATCGTCTCGCAAACGGCGGCCGCCGACGGCATCGCCGCCAACGCCTGGGACCACCCGGAGACATTCGAGACCCGGCGCTTCCACCCGCCGTTGTTGTCGTACGTGATCATCGCCAACAACGCCGTGTTCGGCGGCGGCGAGTATCGCGCACGCCTCTATTCGATCATCGCCGGCGCGCTGGCGTGTCTCGCGGTGGCGCTGTCGATCTATGCGATCCTCGGCCAGGGAACACTCGCGCTGGCGGGCGCCGTGTTCGGCGGGTGGATGCTGTGCCTGCTTCCCGTCCATCTGTACGTGAGCCGGACTGCCAACTGGGACGCCGTCTATTCCCTGTTCTCCGTCTGCACATTGCTGGGTCTGTCCGTTTACCTCCGGGCGCCGAAGCTGCGCACGCTGATATGGACCGGCGTATTCGCCGCGCTTACCCTGTTGACGTGCGAACTCGGACTGGCGATGCTGCCCGCGTTCGCCGCGGTTTTTGCCGTTGATCTGCGCCGGCGGCAGGGGGCGGCCTGGCGCGACTGGAGAATACTGCTCGTCGTAACGGTGGCCTTGATCGCCGTTCTGTGGCCGGCGGGAGTCCTGAAGCTCGACTACCTCCGCACGCTGCGCTTCCGACTCTACGATTCATCGGCGCTTGAGAGCAACGAGCCCTGGTATCGCTTCTACACGATTCTTTTCGAGCAGGCGCCGGCGTACACGATCGCCATGATCGCCGGCATCATCGCGGCGACCACAATGTCGCTGCGGCGGCACACGCGGGGTGCACTGTTCGCGCTGTTGCCGTTCGCCTTGTATGCGTCGATGGTCGTGCTGCTCAGTACGCGGCAACGGCTCGTGTACATCCACCACATCGCCGACCTGTTTCCCGCCCTTACCGTTGTCGCCGTGGTCGCGCTCGTCGCCGCACTGCGGGAGACACCATCGAAACGCTTACCGGCGGCGGCCATTGCGGTCGTCACGTTTCTCGGCTGTGCGGCGGCGGCGTTCAACCCGGACCCCCGCGTCGTCGGCCCGCAGGAACACGCGGGGTATCTGGGGATTCGCGACTTTCTGGCGGGAGAGCAGGGGGCGGCGACGTATTACCACTACGACTACGCGATGCGCTACTACCTGCCCGACGCCGACGTGAGGAGCGGCGGAGGCCGGTGGTGGACGCCGGAAGAGCTCGACGGGTTGAAGCGGGGAGAGTTCGACTTCGTCGTGTGCGACTGGTCGATGTTCGACGAGCGCTACCCCTCGATAAAAGCCGTCGCCGGCGCGCTCGAACCGACCTACGAAGTGATCCACGTAGTGAGACACCGGCGTACCGGTGAAGCGGTCGCGTGGATCTTTACCCGGGATTGACGAACGGCGCCATGTCCGGGGGCACGGGCGCCGTGATCGTGAGCGGGTCGCCGGTCATGGGGTGGACGAAGCGCAGGGATGCGCAGTGCAGGGCGTGCCGGTCGAGGACGAGGGCTTCACGGACGCGGTCGGTGAGCCCCTCGCGCATGAGTTCGTCGCGCACGCCGCCGTCGAGTGCGTAGATCTTGTCGCCGACGATCGGGTGACCGGCGTGGGCCAGGTGGACCCGGATCTGGTTGGTGCGCCCGGTGACGGGAACCGCGCGCAGTACGGTGAATCCGTCGAGACGCCGCAGCACCTCGAACCCGGTCCGGGCCGGTTTGCCGCCATCGCGGTCGACGCACCGCTTCGGCAGCCAGGTGGCGAGGTTGTGTTCCTTGCCGTACGCGTACTCGACCGGGTACTGATGCCGCTGGTCGATCTTGCCGATGGGGGCGTCGACCTCGAAGCGATCGCCGGAGACCTCCCCGTAGACCACGGCCAGGTAATCCTTGTTCACCTCTCCCCGTTCGAACATCTGTGCCATGCGGCGGTTGGACTCGCGGCTCCTGCACAACACGATCGCACCGGACGTTTCGCGGTCGAGCCGGTGGGCGAGGTTGAGTTTGCGGCCGAAGTCTTCCCTCAGCCGGGCGATGAGGGTGTTGGCAATATATACGCCGCACGCGTGGACGGGGATGTTGCCCGACTTCCCAACAGCGACCAGCCACTCGTCCTCGTGCAGGACTTCGTAGCGGTCGTCGACATCGGGCTCGGCGTGCCAGATGGTGTACTGGACGTCGTCGTCCTTGCACACGCGGTGATCCGGGGCAACGTGGGCGCCGTTGACGGCCACCCAGTTCTCGCGCACGCGCCGGTCCCACCCGTCGGCGGTGTGGTACTTGAACCGGTGGGCGAGAAACTCTACCACGGTCCAGCCCGACCGGAACGAGTCGACGGTGCACGTGAGCGTCAGTTGTTTTTTTTCGATCGAATCCATGTCGTGTTTCGTCAGAATGTGAATCGATACCCCGCCATGATGCCCAAAGCGCCGTTGATTATACGACGCGGCGGGCCGTTCTGTCTATACGCCCCCCCCCCGGTGGCTCCCTGTCGGGTGCCGACGGTTTTTTCCGCCGCCTTGACGATATCCTCCGCCTCCGG
>CBDVDJ010000248.1:0-5170 GCA_965372695.1 uncultured bacterium | reverse complement strand
TCCTCGCCCGGTCCTACATACCCGTTTCCAACTGGAGCGAGTCGCTCGCGGGCGTGAGCGGCGCCGCAGAGTTGACGTTGAATGTATCGCCGCAGCGGATGCTGACCGGCATCGTTTCCAACCAGCTCGTGTTTTCGTCCAACGCCATCGCCGTCCTGATATTTATTTCGATTCTGCTGCTGTTCCTCATCGCGGAGTATTCGGCGGCGCGCACGGGACGCAGCATCATCCGCGGCATCCTCGACGACGTCAAGGGGCTGGCCGAAGCGGCGGGTCGATTTGGCCAGGGCGACCTCAACCACCGCATCGAAGTTCGCGGTCGCGACGAACTGGGCAGCCTTTCAGCCTCTTTCAATACCATGGCGCAGAACATCGAGGGGAACCAGGAACTGCTGCTCGAAAAGGAACGCCTCGAGGCCGACCTCTCCCTCGCGCGCGACATCCAGCAGCGGATGCTCCCGCAGGCGCCGCCCGTGATGCCCGGTCTCGACGTCGCCGGCATCTCGATTCCAAGCCGCGAAGTCGGCGGCGACCTGTTCTACTTCCTGCCCGTGCCGGAGGGCCGCCTGGGACTGACTATCGGCGACGTTTCCGGCAAGAGCGTGCCGGCGGCGCTGTTGATGTCGAACGTTCTCGCCGCGCTCAAAACCGAGGCGCGCCTGGTAAAAGACGAGGACGAGATCCTCACCCACCTCAACCGTCTCATCGTGGAACAGGTGGAGCCGGGGCGGTTCGTCACGTTTTTTTATGGCGTGGTCGACCGGATAAAAATGCAGATGACTTACTCATGCGCGGGACACAACCCGCCTCTGCTCGTCAGGCCGGACGGCTCCATCGACTGGCTGAGCGAAGCGGGGATGCCGCTCGGCGTTCTTCCTGATCTCAAATACACCGCCGCCGATATCGGCCTCCGTATCGGAGACGTCCTCGTGTTGTATTCCGACGGTGTGACCGAGGCGGAGCGGCCGGGGACCGGCGAGGAGCCCGAGTTCTTCGACGATCACCGCCTCGAACGGGCCATCCTCGACGCCCGCGGCAAATCCGCGTCGGAAATCATCCAGACCGTCGTCGACTCGGTCAACGAATATACCGGCGGCTCCGACCTGTCCGACGACCTCACGCTGGTCGTCGTCAAGATCACCGACTGAATCTGAACCGGATTGCCCGTCAGCGCGCGAACCACTCGGCCGGGTTGAGCGCCTGCTTTGACTTGCGGATTTCGAAGTGGCATTCGAAGCCGTTGAGCGATCCCGTGTCGCCGACCTCGGCGATCACGTTGCCGCCGGCGATTTTCTGGCCCTGCGAGATGAAGGTAGCGGAGACGTGGGCGTAGAGGGTGTAGTAACCCCCGCCGTGATTGAGGATGATGCACTTGCCGTAGCCGTCGATCCAGTCGACGAATTCGACCTGCCCGGATGCCACGGCCCGTATCGGCGCACCGGCGGTCGAGCCGATATCGACGCCGTTATTGAATGTCACTGTACCGTACTTGGGATGCTTATGCGTCCCGAAGCCGCGGACGATCTTCCCTTCGACCGGCCGGATCATCTGGCCCTTGAGCTCGCCGAATTCGCCGTCGGGCACGTACGTGCTTCCGTCCGACGCCAGCCGGCGCTTCTCGAGGTCGCCAATCAGGTTCTTGACCTGCTTCTGCGCTTGTTCCAGCTCCTCGATCGCATTCGCGTGCTCGCTCTTCTGCGAGCGAATCGAGGCGAGCATCGTCTGCCGCCGGCGCTTGCCTTGTTCCATTCGCCTGGTCTCGTCCTGGCGTTCGTTTCGCACGACGGCCATGTCGGCGAGCGATTCGGTTAGAGACGCACTCTCCGTCTCGTAGACGAGTTTGCGCCAGCGCATTTCCGTGATGAGAGCCGCGTCCCTTTCGGCGACGATGCGTGTGAACTTGTACCGGCGCAGCGCCTCCTGGATATTTTCACTGCCCAGGACAATGTCCCACCGGTAGTTGGGATCGCGCTTGTACATCTGGCGCAGCCGTCGCGCGTATACCGACTTGTGAGCGATCAGCGCGCCGTCCTCGACCTCGATTCTGGCGCGGAGGCTGTCCACCTGTTCGGCCATGAGAGATTCCTGCTGCTCCAGGTTCGCGAGAAACTGGCGCGAGAGATCGATCTCCCTGTCGAGTGCGGAGAGCTTCTGGACGACACTCTTTTCCTGACGGTGGAGTTTTTTTGATTCGGCGCGGCGTTTCTCGATCTCGTTCTTGATCCGGTCGAGTTCTTCCTGTTGTGATCCGATCCGGTCCCTCAGCGACTGCTGTTCCGATTCGTCGGCGCCCCCCCGCGAGGCGGCCAGGCAAAGAACGAAACAAAGTGCGGCGCTGATGCGAACTAACCCGGCCGGCATGACTACACCTTCAGATATCGGCGCAGCGCGGTGAAACTGCCGATCGATCCGATAAGGACGCACACAAGCAGATACACGGCGGATTTGTCGATGGAAAAGAACGAAAGTTCGGGCACCACCCGGCGGCTGATCACGGTCAGCGCGTAGAGCAGGGCGAGGGAAAAAATGGCGGCGATGCCGCCCTGGAACGCGCCTTCGATGATGAACGGCATGGTGATGAACCCGTTGGTCGCACCCACCAGCTTGAGCACCTTGATATTTTTTTTGCGGCTGATCACGGTCAGCCTGACGGCGTTCGATATGATGAAGATGGCGGAGAGGATGACAATGAAACCAACCACGATATCCACGTAGTAGATGCCCCGGATGATGCTCGCGAACTTCTCGACGAAGTCCTTGCCGTAACGCACCTCTTCCACGCCCCGCATCTGCGCTACCTCGCCGGCAAAGTACGCCAACGACGCGCGGTCACGGTGGTCGTTCTTCAATCTGATCCGGAATGAATCGGGGAGCGGGTTGGTGTCGAGCGCGTCGAGCATTTCCGCGTCTTCCACGGGCAGTTCGTTGCGGAACTCGTCGAGCGCTTCTTCCCGCGAAATGAACGTGGCCGACATCACTTCGTCCCGCGACAACAGATCGCGGTGCAGCTTCAAAATACCTTCCTCGCCGACACCGTCTTCGAGGTAGACATATACTTTCATTTCCTGCTCGGCATGACCGATGATCATGAGGATGTTATCGGTCGCGAGTAGAAACACGGCCAGCATCAGCAGCGACAAGCTCATGATGACGACGGAGATCATCGTTACGCCCTTGTGCCGCCGGATCGTGCGGAACGCTTCCTGTACGAGATAGATTGTTTTTTGAAACATACGTCCGTTCCTCGCGGCGCCGCTAACGGTACCGGTTGAGCTCGGCATCGATGCGGCTCATACGGTCGCGCTCGAGCTGTATCGAATCGAGCCGGTCGTTGAGATTGCCGACCAGCCCCGTTTTGACGTCCTCCTGAAGCTTGCCGTCGCGCAGGTGGATCACCCTCGGTCCGAAATTCTTGACCAGGTCGTGGTCGTGGGTGGCCATGAGTACCGCCGTCCCCGAACTGTTGATCTTGAACATCAGACGCAGAATTTCTTCGGTGACGACGGGGTCGAGATTGCCCGTCGGCTCGTCGGCGAGCAGCACCTTCGGACTGTTTACCAGCGCACGGGCGATGGCCACGCGCTGCTGTTCGCCTCCGGAGAGTTTGTGCGGAAGGTCCTTACGTTTGTGAAACAGGCCGACCTGGTTGAGAACCGTTGTGACCTTGCGCTTGATTTCAAAACTTTTTGCACCAACGATACGCATCGCGATAGCGACGTTTTCGAAGACGTCACGGTCGTCGAGGAGTTTGAAGTCCTGGAAGATCACGCCGACCGTTCGCCGGAGATAGGGAATGTGCCGGCGCTTCATGCGGGTCGAGACGTATTTGCCCACGACTACCTGGCCGTCGGTGGGGTCCTCGTCCATGTAGATCATGCGCAACAAAGTGCTCTTGCCGGCTCCGCTGGGCCCCACGAGGAACACGAATTCGCCATTGGCCAGGGTGAGGCTGATGTCGTCGAGCGCGACGTGGGTGTCGTACTTCTTGGTCAGGTGATAAACACCGACCACGGAGCGCTCGTTTTCGCTCACACGATTCAATACCAGTTTTTGTTGAGACATAGGTCCTCGGCCAGTTTATACGCCTCGAAGAGGCTGTTGGTTTCCGCCGTCCCGCTGCCGGCGAGGTCGTAGGCCACTCCGTGATCGACCGACGTCCTCACCACCGGAAGGCCAACGGTGACGTTCACGCCGCGGCGCTGCGAAAGCATCTTGAACGGGGCCAGCCCCTGGTCGTGATACATAGCTATGTATGCATCGTACCGTCCGCGCGCCGGCGGATCCGCCAGGAAATCCCGGTATGCGGCGGGAAACAGCGCGTCCGCCGGATACGGCCCGGCAACGTCGATGCCGGAGGCTCTCAGATCGCCCAGCGCGGGGGAAATCACCGTTTCCTCCTCGTCGCCCAGCACCCCGCCGTCGCCCGCGTGGGGATTGAGCCCGGCCACGGCGATCCGCGGAGACCCGATGCCGAAATCCTCGGCCAGCGAGCGGGCCACCACACGGACACACGTCGTAATTGATTGATTCGTAATGTGTTTACTCACTTCCCTCAGGGGCAGGTGCCGGGTCAGCGGGACGATCCGCAGATTCCTGCACACCATCATCATCTGACAGTCGGGACTATTCAAGTACCGGGCCAACATCTCTGTGTGTCCCGAGAAGTGGAACTTAGCTGAATTCAACGACTTCTTGGAAATGGGCGCGGTGACGATCGCCCTGACCGGCAAATTTCTGGCCATTTCACAGGCGCGTTTTATCGCCACGCCGGCGTGTCGCCCCCCACCCTCGCAGTCTGCGCCGGAGCCGAATTCCGCGTCGACGCCCGTGTCGTGGAGAACTACCCGTCCGGCCGCCTCACCCGCCACCGCGACGGCGTCGGCGGGGTCGCGGGTTACATGATCCGGGACCAGGCCCGATCTCTCGAGCCATGGGCCGAAGGCCGGGGGCGCCCCGACGAGTATCGCCGACGATCGGCCGGGGCGTCGGGCGCCGAACAACCGGGCGGTGATTTCCGGGCCGATTCCCGCCGGGTCGCCGATGGTGACGACGATAACGGCGTGCCCGGATGATTTCGTCACAGGTCCCTCCAGTCGCCGCCGGAACCCTCCCCCCCGGGGGGATCCCGGCGCTCGTCGGTGCGCGGCGGTTCGACGGGCCGATAGTAGTC